>JAKQYE010000249.1 GCA_023356605.1 Trichodesmium sp. MAG_R02
TTTTGGTTTTCGTCTTGTGAGTTTCCCCCCCAGGACTCCTGAATAGCCCTTTGCCCTTTTGCCCTTTTGCCCTTTTTAGTCTCGCCTCTGGCGAGTCGAAATTTTTTTTGAAACTGAGAAAAGATGGCCCAAATATCAAAACATGAATGGGGAAATAAGAAAAAAACAGACACGGTGTATTTAACCCCACTGCAAGTAGAAGAAAAATTCATCTATTACCGAAAAATTGGGTTTAAAGCCTCACCCTTCTAGGGCGACTTTTTAGTTAATTTTTTTCCACCGGTTATGTCCTTGTTGCTTTTTAGCTTCAAAAGTCATTCTATGAAAGCAAGATTTAAGTACCCTATATATCCAAACATTGGGGGAAAAAAACCGATTAGCAAAGCTCCGCAGGTTGTGTCCGTAAAGTACAAACCTTCAAACAAAAAACCAACTAATTCTGAACTACAAAAACAGTACAATTAAAGAAACGAATTAAAAAGTACCGAAAACCAAGTAACTCATTATCTAAAAAAACTAAGGGTTCTAAACAATATAAAAAAGCCAGACTCAAAACAGCGAAATTTCATCCCAAACTAAAAGATACAACGAATTATTTTCTACACAAATTATCTACTGAAATATCCGTGAAAACCAAATAATTGTTTGAGAAGTATGAGAACTTTCTGGGATAGTTAAAAATCGGAAATTATCAAGAGCCATTTCCGAAACAGGGGGAGAGAAAATTCAGAACATTTTTAGAATCAATTTACCGAAAAATATAGTCGTAATTTTAGAGTAATAAGCCCTTGGGAACCCACATCTCAAATTTCCTCTTGTTGTAGATTTAAAAGTCTAAAATTAGACTTATCAATTCGTGAATAGAAATATTTTAATTGTCGTACCAAACATATTCGCCTAGGGCCAGCTCCTTCTATCCCCCTAGAAAATGCAGCAAGAAATATATTAGTCGCGGGTGGCCATACACCAGACAAAAAACGGACAGGTCCGCAAGAATAAGACCACTGCCAAAATAGCAGTAGCCCGTGAAACCTCAACCCGCCGAGGAGCTAACCCTGAGTTATTTCCCCGTGCCTTTAGGCCTGGGAAGACGTCAAGAAAACGTAGTGACCTTAATAGGCTTATAGAACCTTGGGATATCCAGGGTAGGTTCTACCAGTAACTCTTGGAAACCCCAAACACCCCTATCTGCCAAAAATTTAGCCTTAACCTTGCAAAAATAGCGATCGCCCTGTTTATCCTTATCAATCTTAGGATTAAATCTAAAAGGTCTAACAGGAGCATCCTTCCATAATAAAGGAACATGATTAGCCCTAGTTAAATTCTTATGAAATTTTTCATTATCCTTAAACCTTTCTTTCAAAGCCGACACGCGATCGCTCCCATCTTTTTTCCTATTTCTATGAATACTTATTACAGGACATCTCGACACCCCTATAAACTGCCATAGTCCAAACAATTTAAACTCATTAGGTTTCAACTCCAAATGAGGCAAATCATTAGCAGCAATAATAGTGAAATTAATTTTCGGAGCCTTACTCGACCCTTTAGGTTGTGGATAATGAACAATATTAGGATAAACAGTTAAATATCTATTTTTTTCAGGATTATAATCTGCCTTAAGAAAATCTCTTACTCTAGGATTAACAACAATTAATTCATAAACTTTATCCTTAATAACAGCATTATAATAACCATCATTATCCTCATATCGTTTGACGATTTTACCATACAAAACCCCTAAACCTTGAAAAGCATAATCCTGCTTTGGTGATAAACTTTCATTCTCATTGTTTTCTGATTCAGCTTCAATTTTATATTCAGGTTTAGGCTGTAAATCCAGAATTAGTTGTTTCTTTTTCTCAGGCGGTGGAGATTCATCTCCCTTTAAACTCTCCCCTTCAGAAGAATTTAACTTAGACTTTTCTATCTCCAATTGTTGAGTTAAATTAGTAACAATATCTTGGAAAGTTTTCTGTTGAACTTCATTTTGTGCAGCTTTAACTAATTGCTGCATTTTTAATAAATTTGCTTCTAGTTCTGGGATAGTTGCCATAATTAATTAGTTAGTCTATAAAATATTATTAGCTTTTCTCTGATAATTTTTATTGAGATTTTAATAATTTCTCTAAGTAGTATTTCGACAGTCCTCTAAGTCCTATTTTCTGTTGTATAACCACTGTTCTATTACCTTAATATCAGCACTTGAACACCATCTGAATACACAAAAATCGTACTAAAGTCCGGACTTTCTCATCTCTTTTCCCCCTATTAATCCTTAGTAACAAATCTTAAAGTACTTCATCTTAAAATATCTGTAGTACTTTAAACAAGGCAAACCAGTTTGAACAATAAACTATAGCTTATTGGCCAAGTATACAATACAATAGGCTCCATATAATGTTAATATAACCCTAAAAAGAATATATCAGGACTTACCAAAAACTGCCATATGTAGTAGGGGCATAAGGTATATGCCCCCTAAAGATAGGGTATTAGATAGGGTATTATCAACAAGTTGGGGTAAACTCCTGTATATATAACTTACATTCCGTACCTCAAAACGTAGTATGTCAGACATACTATTGAAAGCCTTATCTAATAATAACTATGAAGTTTATAAATAAAAATACATATTACAGAAACTATTGATAGTTATTAGCAATAAAAGAAGCTGTAATCAACCTTCTTCCTCAAAAACACCCTTGTAGTATACTTGAAGTGTGGAATGTGGGATATAAGAATCAGTAAATTAAATGGGTTTGCCCCGGTACCTTAAAAAAGCATCATATTTAGACAAGTTGGTGACTCTACATCTTACAATACTTAGACAACTAACTCAGATTTTGACCTACTCATCTCTACATCGGTTTAAATCTTTCGTGCCACATACTATTATTTTCACCCTATTTCCTTTCTTTACACAACAAAACCTCTCCTAAAAGTCAGGGGAAAAATCATCATATCATATCCGAATCTTTAGTGGCCCAAATTTTTTTTTGTTTGTACAGGACTTACGCAAAAAAACCAGGTTTCTACCATTCCGCAGATCTTCATATATCTTTATGTATATTTACATTTTCAAAGAGACTTATAGGAAAAATCTTGATTCTAGAACTCAATACTAATAAACTTTATCAATAACTGATTTTTTACGAAAAAATAAGTTACAATTCTTTATAACAGTGAAAATCAATATCCATAGCTATAAAGCCTTCAGGGAAAGCATTTGGGGCGATATATTAATAAAACTTATCGATTTAATCTTAAGAAGTGCGGAATGTGGGTTTTAACACATAAATATCTAGGAGAAACCCGGTTTCTCAGTTTGCCCGAATAAGTCCTGACGAAAACTGCTGTCAAGAAACCATAATAATAGAAACCAACAACAAGAAACCTAAAAATCAAAAAAATAACTAACCTTTCCCGACCGTACCGAAAGAATTTGAGTATCCTGCAACCACTGACCATCAAAACACCCCAAATGAGTAGTAGTAATCAAAGTTTGAAAACGATTAGTAATCGCTTCTAACAACTGATTTTGGCGATGCAGATCTAACTCCGCCAAAACATCATCCAACAAAAGCAAAGGCGGTTCCTCCACAACCTGCTCAATAAGTTGCAATTCAGCCAACTTCAAAGCCAATACCAAAGTACGCTGCTGACCCTGAGAACCATATTGTCGCGCCGGAGTATCATTAATAGTAAAACTAACATCATCCCGATGAGGACCAACTACCGTAGTACCTTGATATTGTTCAGCGATCGCCCGTGCCTTAATCTTCTCCAAAAAAGTCTGACGTACTCCCTCCAAACTATCCTGAATAATTAACTCTTTACTATCAACAATTACATTTGCCAAATATTCCATATTTAAAACTTCCATAGTCCCACTAATAGCACAATGCCATTCACTTGCTAAAGGCGCCAGTTTCTGCAAAAGTCGCTGTCGTCGTCGAATTACTCGCGCCCCAGTAGTTGCCAACTGAGCATCCCACAGAGCCAACTCCTGAGTAGGAAAAGAATCTAACAAACCAGTAGTTTCCGCAGCCATCTTTTGTTGGCGAACTTTCTTCAACAAGGCATTTCGCTGACGGAGAACTTGATTATACTGTAAAACAATATGAGCATAAACAGGTTCTAACTGTACCAAAAGTCTGTCTAACCAATGACGTCGTACTTCTGGCCCACCTCTAACCAAATCTAAATCCAGACTAGAAAAATGAACCACATTCAGAATACTTAAAAAATCTAAATGACGAGGGATAGTCTCTCCGTTAACCGCCACAGTACGTCTACCTTGACTCCGCAGAGTTAAGGTCAACTCAATATTTCCCAGATCTCTTTCTAAAGTAGCTTGAATTTGACCTGCTTGTTTACCATCCAAGATTAAATCGCGATCGCGAACTGTTCGATGAGACTTAAGAGTAGAAAGCAACTCTACCGACTCCAATATATTAGATTTCCCTTGAGCATTATCCCCCACTAAAATTGTTTTAGCACCATCAAATTCAACCTGCTGGTCTCGATAATTTCTAAACTGTCGTAAATATAAATGTCTCAGGTACATATTCAGAAAAAAGAGGGAAATCAACTTGTTCAGGACTTACACAGGCAAACAGAAAAACCCAGTTTCTCCTAGATATTTATGTATTAAAACAATGATTTACTGTCTTAACCAGGTTTCTTTGCATAAGTCCTGTTATTATCAGTTATAGCTGTTTTCAGCAAATTTGGAACACACTTCTTTCAGAAAAAACCCTTATAGGGACCTCCCATAGAACCCCCCTAAAGTTCTCTACCATCAGAAGACTGCCATATCAGTCATTAGTTCAAGACTTACCCAAGCAAACAGAAAAACCCAGTTTCCCCTAGATATTTATGTGTTAAAAACAATGATTTACTGTCTTAACCAGATTTGTTTGCGTAAGTCCTGACCAAAATAGGGACCAACCATCGTTAGTCCCCACAAAGTTTTAGTTGTGACAATATGGTTGATAAATCTCAAAAGCACTGTAACTTAGAAATCATACCTAAACTTCAGTAAGACCCAGTATTCTCCAGCTTACAGCAGTTTTCATCTTGGTAGACCACAGTAGAGACCCCCTTATGCAACCTCCCTACAAGGTTTTAGTTATGATGATATAATTCATCAATTTGAAAACCGCCATAATATATACAGGACTTAGGCAGGCAAACTCGGCAAACCCGGTTTCTCCTAGATATTTATGTGTTAAAAACAATGATTTACCGTAGAAACCGAGTTTATTTGCGGTATTCTCCAGCTTAATATATACATAGAGAATTCCTAGAGAACTTGGGAAAAATTCCATACAAATACTTCCGTTCTTAGAAACCTACGATAATCTATAGAAATCTCTGATTATCCGTTCTATTCCTGCTTCCTTCTGGCAACGTCGGCGTTATCCAGTCCACAGGCTGTCACGGTCGAACTGACCGCCATAGCTAGATTTAAACTAGCATTCAAATCTCGATCGCAACTGAAACCGCAATATTCACAATTGAATACACGCTCCGATAAAGACAAAGAAGGTTTCACCTGACCACAGCTACTACAAGTCTTAGAGCTAGGAAACCATCTATCAACAACGATTAACTTAGATCCGTATAGTTAAGACTTATACTCTAACTGTCTTCTGAACTCATAAAAGCCCATATCGGCAACAGCCTTAGCTAGCTTATGGTTTGACATCATAGTACCAATAGTTATTAGGTTTAACTATTGCTACTAAAAGTTTATGCAGGTATATTGCAGTAGGAAATTTAAGTTTACTATCAGGATTATTGGAATTGTGAGTAAGGATATTTCTAGTTAACCATAATCCCCAATTGTAAGCATGACGCGCTACACCCGCGTGTTTGGCCAGCAGCGTTTTTTGCTGGTTTGTGGGGTGTAATTCAGTTTTGAATCCTAGTATCATAAAACAGATAATTCCAGATTTTAAGAGATAATCTCAGATTTTAGCCAACAGTTACAAACCCTGCATCAAGCCACTTCCTCCGTTGCTTTTTGACTTTGAACTTTGACTTTTTCCTTAATCACATTTAACTGCTTATTCTCAGCCAAATATTCAGCTAACTGAGCCTCAATATTTCTTCTAACAATATGGCGATACTCATAAAAATGTTCGATATGAGCGCAGTTACCAATATAAGATATTAAAACACTAGGATTATGTTTTCTGATGCTAAACAAATGATGCCAAAACTTCCAACGAGTTTTCCGCTTTATTCCCTGTCGCCAGAAAATAGTCAACAATGCCCGTAACTCTATCCAACTTGGCATCTTAGCAGCACTTTTAGTTGTGGGAGCCCCCATTATTAAAAAATGCCGATAAGTTCTATCTAAAAACTTTTCATAATCATACAACTGCCAGAATGCTTCCACATATTCTCTGGCAATATCTTCTATTGGTCTGGTGGGAATAAAATTTGTCAGTGTTACCTGATTAATATTAGCACCCTTATCTAAAAGGCGACCCTCCTTTTTCAGACGGTGCCAAAGTGCAGTATTAGGTAAAACCTGTAACATACTAAACATAGCAGTAGGAATAGTCGTCTCTTCCACAAATTTAGCGATGCGATCGCCCGCTCCCTTTTTCTCTCCATCAAAACCAATAATAAATCCCGCCATTACCCGTAGCCCAGATCTGATAATCTTCTCCACCGCTTCATTAAGAGGGTTGCGATTATTTTGATATTTGTGAGTTAACTCTAAACTATCTTCATCAGGAGTTTCTATCCCCAAAAACACCGATCTAAAATTACAGTCTACCATTAATTGCATTAATTCTTGGTCTTCTGCTAAATTAACAGAAGCTTCCGTAGTAAACTTAAATGGATATTGACGTTCTGCTTGCCAAACCTTTAACTCTTTGAGCAATAACTTAACATTACGCTTATTGCCAATAAAGTTATCATCCACCATAAACACAGGGTCACGCCATCCTAAATTATATAAGTAATCCAACTCTGCCAACAATTGCGCTGGGGCTTTAGTACGAGGTTTACGGCCATACAGAACAATAATATCACAAAACTCACATTGGAATGGACAACCGCGGGAAAATTGAACAGACATAGATTCGTAAGATCCCATCTCCAATAAATCGAACCTAGGAATAGGAGTTGTTGTCACATCAGGTTTATTCCCATCTGCACGGAAAATACCCTTAGTCTCCCCACTCTTAACAGCATCCACAAACATTGGCAAAGTAATTTCCCCTTCATCCAAAATCAGAAAATCTACACCACTGTCCAATTGTTCTTGGGGTAAAGCTGTAGGATATGGGCCACCACAAGCTACTAATTTATGCCGTCGTTTTGCCTCTCGAATTTGTTCATGTAAGTCTTCTTTTTGGACAATCATGGCCGAGAGTATGACTAAATCTGCCCATTCCCATTCTGCTTCTGTGACTGTCCTAATATTTCTATCGACTAATTTATATTCCCATTCTTGGGGTAAGATAGCTGCTACTGTTACTAACCCTAACGGAGGCAGCATTACTTTGCGATTTATCAGTTCCAGAATTTTTTCAAAAGACCAGAAAGATTTAGGAAATAGGGGGTAGATTAATAGAACTCGCATTAAATATTAACTCCTCATATTAGGATTAAATACAGTTTACACAGACTCAGTCTAACTTTAAATTATTAAGTTTTATTAAGTTAATTTCCCCAACTAATTAAACATTAAGAGCAGTCAATAGTCAAAATTATGAAGTCAAAATAGTTTGAGAAAATTTACTTTAATTTTTCCTGTCTTAATTAAATACAACACTTAAAAATCCTTCTGCCTTCTGTCTCCTGTCTTCTATTTTCTACCTCCTGCCTCCTACCTTCTGTTTTCTACCTTCTGCTTCCTGCCTCCTGACAGGTAACTTGTAGTAATTTGTCTAAAATAATAACTAACAATAAGTTCAATAATGAATCGGCAAGTTATTACTTTACCATATTAATTAATCCGATTACTTGTTACTTGATCCAAAAATTATTTCTTTTCCCCTGGAACCAATTAAAAGATTCGTACAACTAAATATAATTTGATAAAAAAATAATAATCAAGGCAATAAACCCGATTTACTGTTTACAATTTAATCATAGATTTTAGTAAATTATAAAAAAAATTATTATCATGTCTCAATGTTTTAACCACAAATGCCTCAGTTTTAACCAGGATAATTCTCAGTTTTGTCATAAATGTGGAAATAAACTATTACTTATAGAACGTTATTGGGGAAAAAGTATTCTAGGAATTGGTAATTTTAGCCGAACTTTTTTAGCAGTAGATAAACTTAAACAATCTAAATCTCCTTGTGTAATTAAACAATTTATCCCGACCTCTCAAAACACTAAAACTTTAGAAAAATTTGCCAAGTTATTTGCACGGGAAGCAGAAAAATTAGAATTGCTAGGAAAGCATCCACAAAT
>JAKQYE010000025.1:0-31256 GCA_023356605.1 Trichodesmium sp. MAG_R02
AGATCTGGATTAATTGCATTTTATTAGTGGGATAGGTTCCATAAAAGTATCTAATTCTTTCATATTTGTCTCCACTAACTTCTATATTATTTTCTCACATCTCATTCCTGATTGCTATAGTAGGGAATATAATATTACATTATAGCAATCCGTGCATTAGGTTGCAACAGATATAATGATAATAACATATCCACTTCTTTAATAAAAAAATGAATATTTTAGGTGAACTAGACAATTTTATAAATCAAACATGCATAGTCAAAAGAAATAAAAAGACCCAAGGCACGTCAAAATGATTTTGTCGGAAAGATCCTACCGTGAAATTAAAGAATTATTAAATGTAACTCACCAGTTTTATTAGTGAATAGAAAAATCAAGTAATGTTTCATGGTGTAGAAAGTTTTAAACTTCAATTATACTGGAATAAACGGCTACTTAAAGGCGGTCTAAAAAGAACAAATAATTGAGTGGATGAGGGCACAAAGTTACCTAAGATTATCAGATTTACAAGAATATTTAAAGAAGCAATATGATGTAGTTTTTGATCGATTACAAAGTTATTATAACTTACTCAAAGAAGCGGGAATAACTTGGAAAAAAACTCAAAAAATAAATCCAGCTAAAAACGAGGAATTAGTGAAAGTACAAAAAAAGTTAGGGAGAAACTATTGGTAAAATGGCAATTCATTAATAGGAGCTGGAAAGCTTGCAGTGTTTATGGTTTACGAATATCATTTATTATGGGGGTTATCTCAATAGCTATACTTGGGGCTTAACAGATAAACGAATAGAAATTCCTCTTAAAAATGAAAGAGAAAGATAAACTTATTATGGAGCCTATTATTCTCAAACTAAGGAATTTATTGTGCAAGAACTAAATAAGTGGAAATACTGAAAATACTATGGAATTTGTTAAATATTTAAAAGAGCAAAGACAGGGGAAAAGATTGGCAATATTTTGGGACGGTGCAAGTTATCATGACTCTCAAGGGTTTCGAGAATTATTGAAGTTAATTAATCAAGAAAAACTCGAAGAAAAATGGTGTATAAATTATCTAAAATTTGCTCCGAATGCCCCACAACAAAACCCTGTAGAAGATATTTGGTTACAAAGGAAAAATTTTATGACTGCGTTTTATCATCTTTGCAGTTCTTTTCAAATAGTTAAGTGGCTATTTAAATTTTTTGCAGATGGTCAAATATTTGATTTTCCCAAACTTTTTCAGTATGGAATTTTGCCACAACCACCCAGAGGATTGCTATATTAGTCTATAGCATAACTATAAAGGCTATATTTAATAGCAGGTCTCGTTAATTAGCCATAATAAAAATGCTTTTGTGTTTCAAATTGCTCCATATTCTCAATTCCTAATTCCCAATTTTCTAAAATTATTCCACAGTGGGTATTTAAACAGACATGATATAAGTATTGTATTTATCCGAAACCGATAAAAAAAACTAGAGAGCGCAAAGCTATAAAGTGTCTAGCTTACTCCCTAGAGTTGTACAAATAATGCCATTAATCTTTGTGTTACATACCAACTAGACATTAATTTAGTTTTAAATGGTATTTTCTTACAGGATGATTTTCTTCTGCTTTAAAGCCTGAAGGATCCTCATCCATAATTACTTGATATTGTTCTTGAGTTATGAGATATTTACTCATATAAAAAGGGTTAAGATTTACTTTATGTTGCGGACTTTCATTCTCATTTCTTTCTACTTCTGTTTCTGGAGAACATCTTAAAAAATATTCTCCAGGAAAATAAACCTTTTCTAATTTAATACCATCAGCTAAATTCTCTACTTTTTGTTTCACATAGTTTTACTCAATACAGTAAATCTCTTCACCGGAATTATTTACCATGACAGTTTTAAAACTAAATAATTCTTCTTCATAATATTTTGTAACTAAATAATTTGTTTATATCATTGTATCTTCCTAATTCAATATAGCAATCCTATGGGTGTTCGTGACAAAAATCTTACTGCTTTTTAGGCGACAATAAACAGGGAACAGAGAATAGGTAAGAGTTTCAAAAGTTTTATTTACTTATTGAAGTGTCCCAACCTATTTAGGGCTTGCTATAGCAGTTAAAGTGTAACACTACAGGTAACTAATATTAAATCTAGTAGCATTGGTATAATTAGATAGTTTCAGGACTTACGTAAAGGAAGTAACTGTAGTTCAAATATCTAAAATATTCATCAAAAGCACACTATGTATGCCGGTACTGTGTAAGTCCTGATTACGACAAAAGTTAATAAGAGAAAAGTCATGTCCTTAACAGAACAAATTCTTGACCAAATTCCAGGAAACCCTTTAGAAGGTTTGCGACGAGTCGATCAGATTTGGCAAAAACTTCGTTCAAAAGGTATATCTATTCCTACTACTATTAATACAGAAACTGAAGCACTAAAAAAATATGAATGGGATGTAGTAATTTGCGGAGGCACTCTTGGTATCCTAATTGGTGCTACCTTGGTAAAAAAAGGTTGGCGGGTTGCACTGTTAGAACAAGGTGTTCTCAAGGGTAGGAAACAGGAATGGAATATTTCTCGAAAAGAACTAGAGACATTTGTAGAATTAAATCTCCTCTCTCCAGAAGAACTAAAAAGAGCGATCGCTACGGAATATAACCCTGCTCGGATCAGCTTCCCAAATAGTCCTGACATATGGGTAAGAGATGTCCTCAATATTGGTGTAGATCCAGTTTACCTGTTAGAAACCCTGAAACAATGCTTTTTAGAAGCAGGGGGTCAACTATTTGAAAATACATCTTATGAAGCAGCAATAATTCATCCAGATGGGGTAAATATCCAAACTAGGAATGGTAAATCATTCAAAACTCGACTACTTCTAGATGCAATGGGTCATTTTTCTCCCATTGTCAAACAAGCAAGGGAAGGCAAAAAACCTGATGCTGTTTGTTTAGTGGTTGGTACTTGCGCTACTGGATACAAAAAAAATGATACGGGGGATATTTTTGCCTCGTTTACTCCGATCAAAAATCAATGTCAATATTTTTGGGAAGCATTTCCTGCTAGAGATGGGCGAACTACTTATTTGTTTACTTACTTAGATGCTCATCAAGATAGATTTTCTTTGGAATTTTTCTTTGAAGAATACCTACGTCTATTACCTGAATATCAAAAAGTTGAACTTAGTCACCTTACATTTCAACGTGCTTTATTTGGTTTTTTTCCTTGTTATCGTCAAAGTCCATTGAAAACCCCTTGGAGTCGTATTTTGCCAGTGGGTGATAGTAGTGGAAGTCAGTCTCCTCTGAGTTTTGGCGGTTTTGGAGCTATGCTACGTCATTTGAAACGTCTAACGGTTGGTATTGATGAAACTTTGCAAACTGAAAATTTATCTGCAAATGCTCTGGGACTTTTACAACCTTATCAACCTAATGTATCAGTTACTTGGTTGTTTCAACGTTCTATGAGTATAGGGGTAAATCAATTTGTTGAACCACATCAAATTAATCAATTATTGGCAGGAGTGTTTCAGGTAATGGAAAAACTGGGTGAACCTGTGCTGAAACCTTTTTTGCAAGATGTTGTACAGTTTCCTGCTTTGGCGCAAACTTTATTTGTTACTTCTTTAAAGCAACCAGGTTTAGTAATGAAAATTATCCCTCAAGTTGGTATAGGAAATTTGTTAGATTGGATGAGACATTATTTCAATTTAGGAATTTATAGTTTGTTATATCCTATTGGGGGAGTTATGGAAGGTTTAACGGCAAAAATGTCACAGGAGCAAAGATATTTTTATCACCGTTGGATTGAACAATGGAAATATGGTTCAGGAGGAGATTATGTTGAGTGACTTACCTGCACAGAGGTATCCGTTTTTTGTATAGGCTTCTGATGCCTTTTAAATATCCTCAGAACTTCCTTATTATTGTGTACAAAAGTGAAAGATTTCGAGCTGCTTGTAGTTATCTTATCTTTGATTTATGACAACATTCCGCACTTTGGGCAAACCAGGGATTTCTGTTGGCAGCAGAACATACAGGAGGAACTACACTCCTGTTGATCGCATCAATTAATTTTCTTAGCTCTTCAAGTAGTGCGATCGCGAAGCGGACTGGAAGTCTATCGCTTCTTATTATTGTTTCCCAGATAATATTTTTGACAACTTGAGGGTAAAAACTCTAAAATCAAGCTCCTCTCTTCTGTGAGATTAACCAGTTTTGGCCATTGATTAATTATCAACAAATATAGGACTTGAAACCATTGAAATATCCATTTTCAAAGTCATTGGGACTCGAGTCTACCATTTTAAATTTGAGATTAATTGGATATTTTATAGCCTTAATAAGGCACTATCACAGACCATAATACTATCTAATTTTATTTGTTTTTTAACATCACTTAAAAATTGACCAAAGACTGCTTTATCTGATTAATTCCCATCATCAGTCCTGATAAACAATGGTATTCCACTATCACTACTTACTATTAAATCTAATACACATTTACATTACGAATTAACTAAAAGCTCGACTACTTTATTTAACTCTACAGAATTAGAAGCTTTAAAAAGAACCCGATCCCCTGGTTGTAAAAATTCCTGTAAATGTTTTGCTAAATTATGATGAGCATCATCGGCAGTGATATTTTCTGCCTTTATAAATTGCAAACCACCAGCACCTTCAGCCATTGCTTTTGCTTCCTCAAAATCAGCCAAAACAAATAAACCATCAATATTCAAATTGCGTACAACATTACCAACTTGTTCATGGAATAAAACTGATTTATCTCCTAATTCTTTCATAGTTCCCAACACAGCAATATGACGTTTACCCGGAGTTTCAACTAATAAATTCAGAGCAGCTATCATTGACTCTAATCCAGCATTATAACTTTCATCTAAAATTACAATATCATTCTCTAAATCATATCTTTTTGCCCTACTTCCTGGCAACTGAACTGAGAAATTATTAGTCAAAGGTTCAAACAGAGTTTTTGTGGAAATATCTTTTCCATGCAGCACTTTCAACACTGCCAATGCTGCCAAATAATTAGAAGCATTATGACTACCAGGTAAAGGTAAAAGTAAATCTCTACCATCAACATTTATAGTTTTAGAACCAATTAAATTTCCCTGTAAATCTCCACCTTCTAAACCATAAGTAAAAGTTTTTCCAGACCAAAATTTGGCCGCAGTTTCTATCAACCTTTTATCATCATAATTCAGAATAGCAATACTATTATTAGACATTTCTCTTAGTAATTCACACTTAGCTTCAGCTATGGCTTCAACAGAACCCAAGCGACCAATATGAGCAGTACCAACATTAGTAATTAAACCAATTGTCGGATTAGCAATATGTGTTAATTCGGCTATTTCTCCTGGTCCCCGCATTGCCATTTCTACCACCAAATAATTATCATCAGCAGAAAGTTGTAGTAGAGTTTTAGGTACACCTATTTCATTATTATAGTTCCCTTCAGTCTTCAGGACTTTACCCTGAGTTGCTAAAACTGTAGCAATTAATTCCTTAGTAGTTGTTTTACCTACTGAACCTGTGATAGAAATCACAGGAATATCAAATCTATGTCGCCACCAACGAGCAATTTTTTGGTAAGCTTTTAAACAATTTTCTACCTGTAATATAGGTATGTTATTTGACAGTTGTTCAACTTCATTACTTAAGGTATATTCTTGTCCAACAATCACACAAGAAGCTCCCTTTTCGATTGCTTCATCAACAAAATTATGGCCATCAAACTTGTTGCCTCGTAATGCTAAAAATCCTTCACCTGGTTGTAAGTTACGAGTATCTGTATTTATACTTGTAATTAATGTTTTTTCTGGAATCTGAAAACTTGTAAGTGTTGTAGTAGTTAAGATATTGGTCAGTTGGAATAAAGTAATGTGACAAACCATAACTATTGGCAGTTATCCTAAAAATGTGTAATAATTATATAAGAGTACTTCTGATTGTTAAACTCAATTTATTTTATGGGAGCTAACTGAATAAGCAAAGAAAAATAAAAAGTTTAAATAATGATTAGAAGTATAGATAGATAATTGTTTTTTGAAAGTAGGTAAATATTCCGATTTTCCATTAAGTTGTATGTAATATAAAGAAGACTTATCCGTAACCACTGTATCTATTAGGTGTGAGCTGCTGTTCCTTTCTGCAAGTGGTGTATGGTCTCATATGTTGGGTAAATCCTGTTAAGATAGGAATGGTCAGTGTAATAAGGCCTTGAGCAACAAGACTGTAACATATTGTAACGCAACAATTATTAAGGGTGTTTTACTAGGAAAATGGCGTTAGCAGAATCATAGCAATTCCATTTTATTTGTATCTAAAATCTTAATGGCTTTTTGGCATAGGAGTTTGGAGGTCATGGTGAATGGGCAATAGTTGTAGAGTTGATTTATTGTTTTTCAATTATCACAGCCTATTTGGGATTGCTATATTATGTAATTTCATTCTTGAATATGATATGTACCTATACTTAATAATATTAGTGTTACTAAATTATAAAGTTTTCAATCACACTATTTATCAGGGTAGTAGAATGTCATAAAAGTAAATTAGGAAACAAATAAAATGACAAACTTTATAGATAAACATGAACAAGAAAAATCCCATAATGCACAGTGTATCTATAACCATTTTCTCCAATTGGTAGACCAAGAGTCATCAGAAGAGATAATTCAAAGATTTAGAATTTTATTTATTAATTGTTCTGAGTATCCTGATAGAGAAGTATCTAAAGCACTAGAAAGAATTATACCATTATTACAAGTTGAGGAAGAATTTAATTTTATCCTAAATCGCTGTTGTCATATAGTTATTAATAGAAAGCGTAATAACAACAAAAAAGAAGTGTTGCCAGACTTAATTAAACTTTTTGATAGCATCCACAATAAATCAAGATACTACTACGGTTATCATAGTAGTAAGAGAATATTTGACCTGGTTTGCGCATTCACAAAGAGTGAGCAGTATTTAACTTTAAAACGTTTGACAGAATTAATGAACCAAGACGTAAGAAGTCATAGAAATACTGATAGTGCTTTAGCCCAACCTTTGAGAACTTTAATTCCACGTTATCCTTACTTATACCAACATTGTTTAATTACCTCAGACAATAGCTATGAACATCAGCAAGCTATTAGAAAGATGAAACGACAAAAACAGAAAAAATTTGAAATAGACTTATCCCACTATGTAACTCATCAAATTAGAAATGGGGCAACAACTAATTCAAAGTTTAAAGATTCAAATTTCACAGAGTCTAGTTGGGAATATATAAATAAAATTCAAAATCCTACTCTTTTAAGTGACAGAGAATTGTTATCAGGTATTAGAAAATTTGTAGGCAAAGTTGAGAAGGGCCAAAACTATCGGGATTATGCGAAAAGTTTTATAACTTATGCCAAACAACCTCAATCCTATAGTTGTTTTAAAAAGATCTTCTATGAATACTTAAGCACATCCTTTGATGGAGACTCTAGATATGTCAATTGTCAGTTCAAGGAAAAAATATATAAGCAACTAAAAAATACTATGCCTCACAATGATCATCAAAAAATGAACGACTTTTTACTGATGAAAACCTGTAATCAAATCTTAGGATTTTTAGTTGTAGAAAGTATTAAAAAACCACAGCACTTTTTCTTTATTAACCTGATATCTAATATGGGTTCAATAGCAACTACTAGCCTCCTTCTAAAAATAGTTTTAGTCTCCTATAGAGTAAAACCATACTTAGAAGGCAGATTTGCCATACTCTTTAACCATTATGAAACACACACAAGAGAATCAGTCAAATGGTTAATAAAAGTATTAGAAAATCTACAAGTCGCATTAAGTACAAATTTTGGTAATATTGACTTATCTTTTATTCGTTAGAAGATTTGAAATCTTTGTGTCATACTTCCTGGTTCATCTGACACCTTTCTAGTTAAATTGCATAGTGATGACTGAAGTTTTCTATTTGAAAGGAGTTAATCTTTTTCATCTCGTGTCCTTCATAAATAGACGTCTCCAAATAAAGATGGACTAGGTGATAGGGAAAAGTATAGTCATTTTAAATAAAGATGAGATATTTTTCACCTGAAATACTTTCATAGCGAGAAACACTTGTCTCAATTCTATTGTGAAACAACTATAATTGATAATTTGTGGAGAATAATTGATTTTTGGAGAGGTCTAATGAACATTCCTCTAAACTTTGCTTTTTCGTAATTTCTTAAGATATAGTTATTTAAAATAAGAATGAAAGACTATTTTGCACAATAATTACGAATAATTTCCAAATCGAGATGTATTGATAGGTGAATACAATCTAGCTCTTTTTAGTGCACTAAAATCATGTTCTATTTCATTTAAATCAGGAGAGTATTTTGGCAGAAATAGTAATTGGTGACCCCCTGCTTCTACTAATTCTCTAATAACGTTTTTTCGTGTTTAATTGGTGAATTATCCATAATTAATACACTGGAAATTTTTAATGATGGTAATAAATGTTGATCATACCATTGTTCAAATTCCACGGCACTTAGGGTGACTTTAAATATAATTGGTGCTATTAAATCTTTTTCCTTTTTTCTTCTACCGGCTACTAAATTTTCTCTTTTACCTCGTTTTCCCTCTGGCTCACCATAAACTTTTTTCCCTTTTTTTGACCAGGCATAAATACAGTCTTGATTATCTTTAAATCCTGATTCCTCAATAAATACAAGGCTTTTACTTCCAAACTTTTTGATAAAATTTCGAGCGAAAGCTGATAATATTGTATCCTTTCTTCTCTATTTATTTCTCTATATAGAAACTACAGTAATTCTAAATCATTTGTCAAATCACTGTAATTATTAAGAAATAGCTTTGTCTCTAGTTCATTCTGCCTTTTGCCTTCTACTTCTGCCCAGAAAGGAACCAGTTCGTTTTAATCTTCAGATAGGATGGCTATATATATAAAATTAATAAAAGATACAGTAAAGATTAAAAGATTAAATCTATTGTCTACTCTTATTTGCTAAAGACCAAAGAAAAATTAAAGTTTCTCAAGTTGGGAAAACCCGCCTAGTTTATCCTAACCCATTGTCTATTATAAGAAAATCAACTTTCTGTGTAAGAATACATTGAAATGGGAAGGCAATAAAATTATTTGCACTTCACTATTGGTAAATCTCTGGATTTATTTAGTTTTCAAGAAGGTGTTATATCATGGTAATTAAAGAGTCCCTAAAGCTAAGTGCTATAGTTAGACTATTAACAACTAATTTATAAGTCAAGTTCAAGAATAGAAGAAAAGTAATGACCCAAGTGTTACTAGGCGAAAACGAAGGTATAGAGTCGGCCCTCCGGCGATTCAAACGTCAAGTCTCCAGAGCAGGTATTCTTGCAGATGTGAAAAAGCGTCGATTTTTTGAAACCCCTCAAGAAAAACGTAAGAGAAAGGCAGTAGCAGCACGACGAAAGAAACAATTTTATTGAATTGTTAATGGCTGCCTACAAAATTAGAAAATATAGATTAGATACTATGAAGCTCGAGAAATTTTAGCCTAATAGATATTTCAATTATTTCAAAGATACAGTTTGTGAAGAACAAATCAACACCAACAAGTGGTTAATCTTACAGCAAGTAGGAGTTGAATTTGAGATTTTTTACCCTCTAGTTGGCCAAAAATATTATCAGTGCTTTTGATGGTAGAGGATGGTGAACAGAACCATCTGGGGCTCATAATCAGAAAATTGATGAAACCCTAGACGGTAGTACAGTTGCTTCTGTATTTTCTGCTGCTGCCAACAGAGCTCCCTAATTGATAAACAATACTTTGACTCTCACCTTTGTATATTCTATGTAATGATAACTCGCCTGAAATTCTAATGATTTATGTATCTTTTTGTGCTATACTGCAGAGTGTGGAATGCGGGTTTTAAGTTAAAAATACCTGAAAATGAGTCTTGATAGAGAACTAGACCAAACAATATTAGGTTTTGCAGATATTCAAGCAGAACTTAACATCTGTAAAGCGAAAGATGCTTTGAAAGAAATCGTAACTAATCTAGATTTAACTCCTGAAGAAAAAGTAGGATTAGACTCAGAAATTTCTGGGCTAGAATCAATGCTAGAAAAGTTAGAAAAAGCTTCTGTTTATATTGCTGTGTTTGGCATGGTAGGTCGAGGTAAATCTTCACTTCTCAATGCTTTGTTAGGGGAAAAACTATTTGAAACTGGTCCTATTCATGGTGTCACTAAAACTACAAAAGTTAGACAATGGCAATTAGGGAGAGATAATTCAACTCACATAGAATCATTATTCACAAATTCTCTAACATCCGACAAATTATCTCAAGTAGAATTGATTGATACTCCTGGTATAGATGAAGTGGATGGAAAAACTCGAGAGTTAATGGCCCGACAAGTAGCAAAACAGGCAGACTTACTTCTATTTGCTGTAGCAGGAGATATTACTCAAGTAGAGTATGAAGCTCTTTCTTCCCTACGAGATGCTGGTAAACCAATTTTGTTGGTGTTTAACAAAATAGACCAATACCCAGAAGCAGATAGGTTAGCTATATACAATAAAATTCGTGATGAGCGAGTTCGTGAATTACTTTCACCAGATGAAATAGTTATGGCCGCTGCTTCTCCACTGGTGGCTAAGGCGGTACAACGTTCTGATGGTAGTCTTAAGGTGGAGATGGTGCGAGGAAAGCCTCAAGTAGAGGATTTAAAGCTGAAAATATTGGAAATTTTAGATAGAGAAGGTAAGTCTTTGGTGGCCCTTAATAGTATGCTCTATGCTGATGATGTGAATGAGCAGTTAGTACGCCGGAAAATGGAAATTCGC
Organism: Trichodesmium sp. MAG_R02; assembly: GCA_023356605.1. Taxonomy (GTDB): domain Bacteria; phylum Cyanobacteriota; class Cyanobacteriia; order Cyanobacteriales; family Microcoleaceae; genus Trichodesmium. The sequence continues at coordinate 10,832 of JAKQYE010000025.1, forward strand.
TCCCAGAGTGCAGATGGGGTTATATGGAAGGGGGTGATGACTAAGGCCATGGCGATCGCCCTCAACCCTGTAACTGTGTTGGATCTTATTAGTGGGGCGATAATTGATGTAGCTATGATATTGACTTTATCAAAGTTATATGGTATAGAGATGAGCCAAAGTGGAGCGGTAGATTTATTACAAAAGATAGCTATTAGTATGGGTGGTATAACTGCTAGTGAATTAATAGCAAATCTGGGATTAAGTTCTGTGAAAGGATTATTGGGTTTAGCTACACCTGTGACTGCCGGGTTATCTTTAGCACCTTATTTGTCTGTGGCAGTGACTCAAGCAGCAGTGGGAGGTTTATCGTCTTATGGAATTGGCCAAATAACTAAAACATACCTTGCTAATGGTGCATCTTGGGGAGAGGAAAGTCCGAAAGCTGTGGTGAATAATATTTTGGTATCTTTGGATGAAAATTCGATTATGAGTCGTATTAAAGATGAGTTAATTAATAAGTTAAAAATTAAAGATTTTAGTCAAAATCAACAACAGTAAACTTAGTGGAGATTAACTAACAAAAAAAATATGATTGATAGGTAAAAGGATAATTTATCAATTCAGAAGATTAAGAACTTCCAGTAAATTCATTATAGATTGATTTATTAGACTTCTCTGGCCAATTTTTCCCTAATTGATAGTCAAAAAGGGAGAATGGGTTGTATGGTCCTATGTTTCCCCATTCTCCGCCAAAATATTGCCAGAACTTTTAACTACTATTTATTCTTAGTTCTAAACTGTTCCAACCATTTTTGAATTTGAGAAGAAGCAATATCTCGTCCTCCCAAACCAAAAGCTAAAGCAATAGCTACTGCCATTGCTCCCATGAAAAGTCCAAAAGCTAAATTGACAATACTAGGAGCAATACCCATTTGTTGTAGAGCCATAGCTGATACTAATACAATAATTCCAATCCGAGCAATCTGACCCAAAAGTTTAGCTTGGGAACCACCAGAACTCGCAATTAAATTATAAGCAAGGCTAGCCAAATACAAACCTATAGCCAAAACTACTAAACCGTAAAGAACCTGACCTGCAATAAAGATTAACTGGTTGACAATTAAACTTAGAGCCTGAAGTTCCATAATTTGAGTAGCTGAAACTACAGCAAAAAGAATAATTCCGACAAACGCCACAAGGCCAGCAATTTCTGATGGAGTCTGGTTAGTACCTCCATCCTGAAGTACAGTTGCATTGGGGTCGCTAGATGAGGAAGATGGTGGAGTCGAGGTTAAACCGAGCCAGTTGAAAAGATTATTAAACCCTATACTAGTTAGAAGATTAGTAATTAAATCTTTAACAAATTGAGCAACAAAGTAAGCAATAATCAGAACTACAACAGCAGCAAAGATTTTGGGAACAAATGTCAGAATATTATTGAGCATTGCCACTGCTGGAGTAGTAATTGCATCAATATTCAAAGCACTCAGGGCAGCGATCGCTACAGGAATCAATATCAATACATAGACAACTGTACCGATAATCCCAGAAATATTTTGACTGCCACTAGTTTGACTCACACCCAACCTGCTACCCATTTTGTCTACACCTGTAGCAGTAAGTAAATTAGTAACAATTTTCTTAACAACAGTAGCAACTAGCCAACCAACTGTAGCCAGAATAACAGCCTTAAGAATCCTAGGCAGAGCTTGTAAGATTTGATCTACCATATTTTCAACAGGTTGTAGAGCAATCTGTAGTTGCAAAGCTTCCAGGATTAATGGCAAGAATAGCAAGAAAATAAACCAATAGATGGCATTAGCAATAGTATCGCCAATATCTAATTGACTTTCTGCTTGTCCATCACTGACCTCCTGATTCAGACGCTCATCTAAACCAAATGTTTTTAGTCCTCTGCTTACCGTTAATCTAGCTAGACTTGCTATTAACCAGGCAATACCCAGCCAAATCAGAGCAGCAGCTAGACTTGGTAAAAAGCTAGTTATTTCTGTAAGAAAAGCATTTAGAGGTTCAGAAACTGCCGTAAGTTTGAGTTTATCAAAGAAAGCTACCAGAACAAAGATGATTATGACCCAGAACACCACGGAGGATATCCATTTCTCCACAGGTAAATTCTGACTTGCTTGGGAATTACCCGTTACCCAACTAGCAATTTTATTGTCAATATCGGTCTTCTTGAATAGTCTTACAACTATGTAAGAAATAAACCAAGCAACTATCCAACCTATGACTAAAATCCCAATAGCTGTAATTGTGTCCACAATTGGAATTTGATTCAATTGGGATGATTGATTTAAAGAATTTCCATCAGCTTCTGCCAAAATATTTGGGCCTAAGATTAGATTAGCCTGGATTGGCTCGCTGAGGTTGATTGATTGTGTAATATTTTGCCAAGTGCCATTCATGGTTTTCTTGGGTTAATGTTAGTGTTAATTGGCAATCTGATGATTGCCTGTATATTTCTAATAGCTTGAAGGTAACTATGCCATTTAGTCAAGTTTTCGAGCAATGTATTTTAATTCATGCCAGTGCCACTGTTGTAGAACGTTGTATTACGGATAACATTCTTATGCGTAAGTGGTTAAATCCAATGCTACGTTGTGAAGCTGTTGGTAATTGGGGTACATTTGTGGGTAGTCGTAGTCGATTCATCATCAATATTCCTCTTTTACAACCCTCTTTATATAGTGTTGTTGCTGAACGAGAACCTGGTTTAATTGTTTGGGAATTTCAAGGTTTTTTCCGAGGTCGCGATCGTTGGGAATGTCAACCCGAACCTGAAGGAACTTGTTTATTAAATCGTTTTGAATTTGAGATACCTAATCCTATAATAAAATTTGGTTTTAATCGGTTTGCTGCCTCGTGGACTAAAGCTGATATGGAAGCTCAACTACGACGCGTTAAGAGAGTAGCAGAGGAACAGTATTATTAGCAAGTCATACCGTATATGATAAATAATTTTACCTTTTAATACTTAAGCTATTGCTATAGAGGAAAAAGTTAAGGTACTCCTGGCTATGTAATAACACATAGGGATGAACGAGAACCACCACCCTTACCCTTGACCAAAATAATTATATATAGACTTACAGCAGTTTTCATGTCGGTAGACCACAGTAGGGACGTTGCATGCAACGTCCCTACAAGGTTTTGATTATGGCGATGTAGTTCATCAATTTGAAAAGCGCTGTATGTATAGCAATCCTATTTTATTCGTCGCAAAAATCCCACTGCTTTTTAGGGAACAGGGAACAGGGAATAGAGAATAGGTAAGAGTTTTAAAAGTTTTATTTACTTTTTGAAGTGTCGCAACCTATGCGCAGACTGCTATACATAGTTATTTTAAATTTAGTTAAAACGCAAAATTTTCTACGACTTTCAGATTATTCACAGAAGATTTTTTGTACCTGTGGTTGTTCTCTAACAAAATCTAGCCCCCTTTTGGTAAACTCTATAGCCTCTACAAAAAATGTTTCAATACCTTGAGCGTCAATAACAATTGTGTCTGTCCATTTAAAGTTTTGGACCAGTTCTAAAAATGATATTTCTTCATCAGCAATAATGTTATTAATTGTCTCAATAATATTATTAGTTATTGTAGCTACATTACTATTCGGAGCAAAATAGCGACTAAATTCCTCAATGGTAAGTTTGCCATAACGTGATTCTAATAATTTCTTGACAAAATCTGGTTTAACCTCTAACTTATAACTTAAAATTTGCTGAACTTTGTCAATATTTTCCTGACTAGAATTCGCCGTTAAAAATAATGACTTTAATTGCTCAGACTGTTCTCCTGTCTCTGCAAAAGTTACTATATCGGCAATAGAAATAGGTATATTCAAAGAACCGTAAGTAATTTGAATCTCCTCAATAGCATCTGCTGGTTGAGAAGTTAAAATTAAAAGACTAGAAATAATTGTTAAAGTTCCTACTAAAGAAATGTAGAAAAACTTTGATAATCGTTTACTTAAACCAGCAAATGTGAATATTTTTTTGAGGGAGGCCTCTAAATTTAAAAGACTTTTCATTCTGCTATTCCTCACAAATTAATGACCACATTTGTCCAATAGTTTTTTTGCTCTTGTGTTTAAAGTCTAAAATATTAGATATCAAGTTCCTTACGCCTAATTTATTAAAATTTATTAAATGCGATATAAATAAAGGGAGCCTCATAAAAAGTTTATCAAACAAATCTTAAGGAAAAATATTGTTATTTGATGGATTATGGGGCCTGTAGCATTACAAAGAATTACAACAGGACTTAGTCTGCCTAACCCATCCTACTAACGCTGAAAATAGGGTAATAGGAAAATGACCAAATCTAAGCTATAGTCATTTAAAATAAGAATGGAAAACTTTTCCTGCTGAAACACGAGTTATAGCAATAAATACTTGTATCAATCTAAATTAAAATAACTATATGTATTGTTTTTGCCAAAATCATAATACAAAATTAGTCGGCTTGACACCCTACTACAAGGGCTTAAAGTTTTGTTTATAAAAAGATTTGCTTTTAAAATAGGAAAAAGTATTTATCAAGTTAAGCACGGTAATTGATCAAAATATCTAACTGACTAATTGAAATATCCTTCAATCAAAATGAAGGTTATCTAACTTTAATAACTAAAGGTTTTTAGAATAAAAATAGTTAGGCCTTCGCGGAGGGTGGCGGAGCGCCGCATACCATAAAACTATAGTGAAAGTCGTCAAAATTGTTATGCACTAGACATCTCCAAAAAATCTCAAGCACTTACTGTAACTATCTTTTAGGGAGCGATCGCTAAATCCTCCAGATGGTCATTTTTGACGCACTTTAGAGTATTAGAGATAATTATTGTTAATTATTAACCATCTTTATCCAGTTTTTTCTTGTTTTCTTTTTCATCAAAAGCCATGATTTATACTAAGAACTTTCAAATGTTATTTAAAGTAAAATTTCTGACACAAATATTTATCAATTAATTAATAATCTTAAAATTACTCTTGCTTATCTAACTTTTGATAGGTAAGATAATACTACCCTTTTGTAATAACTCCCATGACACACACTACCTCAGCATTCCACATCTAGTCAAAACCCTGAGACAACGTTTAGGACTATTTCAGACAAAATTTGCTAAACACTTAGGTATATCATTCCAGACAGTAAATAATAGGGAAAATGGACATGGCCGCTCATCTCCAATAGTGATAAAATCAATCTACTCACTAAATTAAGGTATTAGGAAAAAATAAAACAGATTTATTAAAGAGGTTTTTGTCTAGAAAAAAATCTGACATTTTGTTCTGTAAAAAATCAAATTAACTACTTATAAATTAAAATATTTGTAATTATGCTACTACAACTTGGACTGCTAGAACAATTTTTCTTCATTCTTTGACTCGAGGTACTTCTTCTGGTATAAATAAATCGGAATTAAATTTATCTCTCTTAACACCAGGAATTGAAATGGGATTTGTGGAACGTGCTTTGGAAAAGTTAACTTCAGTTGCTTGGTATTTAGATTATGACCCCATAACATCTAGAAGTAGATTTAAAGAAGAGCCTTCAATTAATAAAATTGTGACTGAGGAAAAAGATATGGTAGGGATAATTGAAGCTAAAGACTATTTACGAGGGCGACGGGATAGTATTTTTGCTAAAAATATATTTAACAACTTAATTTTAGCTCCAGCTAGTCTTTCTGATATTGATGATAAACCAGATGAAATTGCTTTCTGTTTAATTGATTTTGATGAAGCAACGGTAAAATCTACTACAGATAATCCGCCGGAAATTGTAGATAAAATGTTCAATAATACGGGTGAATCAGGAAAATTTAGAGTTTATCGTAACCGTTTATTATTCTTAGTTGCTAATAAAATTGAATTAGAAAAAGCTGTCGATAATGCTAGGGAATATAAGGCTATTCAAAACATCTTAAAAAGTCAAAATCGCCTGCAAGATTTATCAGAAACTCAGAAGAAACAACTGAAGGAAAGAAGCGGAGCAAAAGACCTAGATGTGAGAGTTTCTTTAACTAATACTTACCGTCATTTATTCTATCCGAGTAATGACCCGAAAAAAGCTCCTAATGGTTTAATGCACTATACTTTACCTACTCAAGATTCGAGTACAATTAAAGGTAAAAGTAATCAACAAGATATAATTGTTAAAGCTCTCAAAGACTGTCAAAAATTTCGTTCGGAAGAGGAAGCTAAACCTTATGCACCTGCTTTTATTTTACAGAAAGTTTGGTCTAGTGGGTTAGACTCAATATCTACAAAAGGTATTAAGGACGCATTTGCTAAAGATTTAAGCCTAAAATTTCTGATGGGTAGAGAAATTTCATTGTTACGAGAAACTATTGTCAAGGGACTACAAGAGGGGCAATGGGATATGAAAGTAGGGGGGCAGTTGTTTATCAAAACAGAGCTTGGTTTACCCAGTTTAACCAATATCAAAATCGAATTTTCTGACAATATTGTATTGTATCGTCGGGGAATATTAGAACCTCCTGCACCGAAAATAATTGAACTTAATGCTCAGGTGATGCGGAGTCGGGAAGCTGCTAAACCTGTAGGAGTCAGATGGAAAGCTAAGGGTGCTTTGACTGTTACTCTCTACCAAGATAATGATCTCATTCCTGGTAATTTTAAACCAAGTGATGAGTATAAAACTACTATTACTGAGGATACTGTTTTCAAAGTTATAGCTGACTATGGTAACGATGAAACTGAGTCAAAAGAATATGCTGTTACTCTTACTCCGGCTATAAGTGTTAGGTCTCCCACGAGTACTTATCAAATTCCTGGTAAGAGTGATAGTGAAGGTACTCAAGGAGATCTCTTTGACTCTCAACCCCCCAATATTAACCTAGAGGGAACGGTTAATACTGTGTTGACTAAATTTGGTGATGAATGTAGCGATCGCAAAGTCGCTACTATTGAATATTTAGAATTAACGGTAGATAAAACAGTAGACTATCGTAAAATAGGTACAGCTTTACCATTACTTAGCAGGTTTAACATTTCCATAGACCAAACAGTAACTATTCAAGCACCAGATCAGTTTGTGCGGTTTGAATATCAAGGGAAAATACGGGGGTTTCAAAGTTTTTTCACTACTATTAGTGGTTTACTGAATGTACCAAACGCTCAAGCAGATGTTAGTCTCAAAATTACTATTGAGTTTCCTACACCTATTACACCAGAAGGTCACGAACTGAATGCTATCAAACAAGCCTTAACCCGTAACCCGGTTGAGCACATTAGCTTAAATGCAAAGGTGACATATTAATGCAAGAGTTTCAGTTAAGAGTTGTGCCATTAGATAATAATAATTTGGCATTGGAATTATATCAATGTTCTTATAAAAAAGCAGGGGAGAAAAAACGACCTTCTGCTAAGAGAATTGCGAAGATAAAAGGTAATGCTTTAATATTAGCAAGACAGGCAATTTATCAAACTCTTAAAGTTAATAAATATGACCCAAAAACTCTTTCTTATAAACGGCAATCTCCTTATATTTTGTCTGAAGAGTCTGGAGTAAGTTTAGCAATTTTATTTCAGGCTTTACAACCTTTATCAAAACCAGAAAGAATGTCTAATATTACTGAGGGAGTAATGGAAATGAGTAATGAAGAAGCTCATTATTGGTTTGGTAAAATTAATAATGGTAAACGCAGTCCAGCTTTGAAAGCGATGAGAGTTTTATTAGGAGACCTGTAAATAATGGATAATTGATAATTAATGATTATCTGTTTTTTACAATAAAAAGATTTACCAAGATAATTATTTTCTTTCCACTGTTAATTTATGGAATTGATATTATGAAAAATTTAATCCTACGAATATAAAAAAATGTTATTCACTCAGAATGGTTTTGGTTTGGCGAAAATTTACAAATATATTTCAGGGAATTTATAGGAGGAAAATATGACAAAATAAATAATATCTCTATCTAACTGATAACTGTTAACTGTTAACTGATAACTGATAACTGATAACTGATAACTGAAATGACACTTACTCTTGAATTTAAAGATATTGCTGGTGCTTTACCAATTTTTGTTGAACCCGAACAAAAGGAAAAGTTTTTATTTGTCTTAGGTGCTTTGATGACTAGATTAATTAGTCTGAGAAAAGGTGCTGAAATTATGGGAATTGACGCTGAGGAATTACTGCAAATCTTGGATTTATTAGGCATTGAATTTTCCTATCTTTCTTCTGAGGATATAGAACAGGAAGAAAGGTGGTAAAAGTTTTGAAAGTTGTAATTAATTCGTCTCCCATCATCTTTTTAGTCAGGTTGCAAGCTTTAGAATTATTTCTTAATGACAATTATGAATTTTATATAACCCCCTCTGTTGTGACTGAAATTAATGCTAAAAGTGATGAGATTAGTCGGGCATTGACTCCTGTATTAGCAGCAGAAAAGTTAATAGTACAAAGCACTAATTTAACTTCTTTATTTAATCGGTTACATAAGAGTTTTGGTCGGGGTGAATCAGAAACTATTGCTCTGGCTAAGGAATTGCAAGCTGATTTTGTAATTTTAGATGATTTAGCTGCTAGAAAAATAGCTTCTAATTTAGGATTAAATGTTAAAGGAACTTTAGCTATTTTGAAAAAGTTAGTTCTGGAGAGAAAAATAGAAATAGGTAATAAGGATGAGTTTTATCAAAATCTTGTCAATATCAAGTTTAGAATTTCCCGTTCTATTTTTGATGCTGTATTTCGTGATGTTTAGGAGATTAATTGAACTGAAAATACTGTTAACACAGGATATTTTTTTGATTAATTAAATGAATCAATTCAATAACATTGATATAAAAAAATGTCATCCAGTGCGAGCTTATATATCGCGACTATATTTAAACAAATATTCACGGATAATTAATAGGAAAAAATAAATGAATAATTCCCAACGTCCGACTGTTTTTATTGAGAAAATTATGCCTGTGAAATTATTAAATCAACAGGTTTATTATGAACATGGAGGTAATCCTTTTAAAGGGTTGCATCGCTGGTATTCTCGTAAACCTTTATCGTTTTCAAGAGCTTCGGTTTTAGCTTCTTTATTGCCTGATGATATCTCTGTAGAAGAGTTTGAGTATTTATTAGGGTTGAAAAAGCGGAGCAATTCTATTCAAAAAAGTGAGCAGTATAAAGATGATACTAAGCTTTATAAAACTCCTCCTGATGAAACAAGAATTAAGCAGGTACATGACTACTGTGAGAAAACCTGGGGGACCAGAGCGCCTACTATTTTGGATGCGTTCGGTGGTGGTGGGAGTATTCCTTTTGAAGCAGCGCGGTATGGGTTGAATGTTTTGGCATCAGATTTGAATCCGGTGGCAGTGGTGACAATGAAAGCAGCAATGGAGTATCCTTTGAAATTCGGGCCTGACTTGCAGCAGGATATTGATAAGTGGGTGCAGTGGGTAGGGGATGAGGCAGAGAAACGGTTGGCTGAGTTTTTCCCGTCGTTGCCAGGGGAAAGGGTGCAGAATTATTTTTGGGCCCATACGGTGGTTTGTCCTAGTTGTCAGTCGGTTGTGCCTTTGAGTCCGAATTGGTGGTTGAGTAAAACTAGCAACTATGCAGGGAAGGGACAAGCAAGAAAGGTGACAAGTGATTGGCATGCTATTAAACCTATTCCTAATCCTGAAGGGAAGCGGGTTGATTTTGAGTTGATAAAAGGAAGTAAGGGAAAGGGTACGACTATTAAGACTGATAAGGGTGAGTTCGATCCGAATGATTACAATACTATTAGTAGGGGTGTGGGTAAATGTCCGAATTGTGGTAGTGTGATTGAGGATGGTGTAATTAAATCTCAGGCACGGTCAGGAAAGCTTGGGCATCAAATGTATGCAGTGGCATTTAAAAAAGGTAAGGGAAGTTTAGAGTTTAGATTACCTCAAAATGTTGACTTTGATGGAGTGGGTAAAACTGATTATTATTTGAATAGTAGTTTTGAGGAATTTCAATTAAGTGGTTTATTACCAGAAATCGAAATTAACTCTGGTGAGAAAACAGACGAACTTATTAGATATGGAATTAACCAATGGTCAAAATTATTTAATCCCCGTCAACTTCTAACCCTTGTCACTTATGTCGAAATTATTAACGATGTTAAGTTACAATTACAAGCAGAATATGAACCCGATAAAGTAGAGGCGATCGCTACTTATTTAAGCTTGGTATTAGATAGGTGTGTTGATTTGAACTGTAGGCTATCTGTATGGAATGTAGGAACTGCAACTACTATTAAATCCTCAGTTACCCATTCACTAAATTTAAACTGGAGTTATCCAGAATTTCAGGGATATGAAAAGCTCTGGAATCAGATGGCTAAGTTTGCTAATAATTATCAAGAATTATGTGATTATATAGGAACAAAACCTCAATCAAGAAGCCTACCAAATATCGAAACTTACAATCCAACAACCATCCAAATAGACTCCGCATCAGCAGACACCCTCTACCACATCCCCAATAACTCAGTAGATGCCATCATCACCGACCCGCCCTACTACGCCACCATCCAATACGCCGAACTATCCGACTTTTTCTACGTCTGGCAACGCCGAGTATTAGGCGATATCTTCCCCAACTTCTACTTAACCGAACTTACCGACAAAGACCGAGAAGCAGTTGCTAACCCCTCCCGCTTCCGCAACATGGGAACATCCCCCAATGAACTTGCAAACCAAGACTACGAAGCAAAAATGGCACTTACCTTTGCCGAACATTACCGAGTCTTGCGCGACGACGGCGTAATGACGGTACAATTTAACCACAAAAAGTCCGGTGCGTGGGATGTCTTAGCAAAATCTCTCATTGATGCTGGTTTTGAAATCACCGCATCTTGGGCAGTCAGTACCGAAAACCCCCGCAACCTCCATCAAGCTAAGAAAAATTCTGTTTCCAGCACCGTCTTACTCGTCTGTCGCAAACGTGACCCCAACGCCCCTCAAGCATGGTGGGATGACCTGCAACCAGAAGTTGCCAACCAAGTAGAGGAACGCGCCCCCGACTTTGAAAAAAATGACATCACGGGAATTGACCTATATCTCAACGCATTCGGCCCCGCATTAAACGTATTCAGTCGTTCCTATCCCATATTAGATAGCAGTGGAGTAGAAGTCCGCCCCGAAGTCGCCTTTGCTGAAGCTAGAAAAGCGATCGCTAACTACCGCTTCCAGAAACTTGTACAAACAGACACAGCGGGCTTTGATATTTTGACCCAATGGTATTTATTAGCTTGGGATGCTTTCAGTGCCAGGGAGTTCCCCTTTGATGAAGCGAGACAACTCGCCCTAGCCATAGGAGGTTTCAACGTCAACGACCTGGTTAAAGTTCACAAATTATTAGACTCAACGAGTGGCACTTGCAAGTTATTAACACCCAGACAACGACTGAAAAAACGAGCATTTTCGGTCACTCCACAAGATTTTTCTAGTCAATATTTAGTAGATGACATTCATGCTATTATTGCTATTTACCAAGAAGAGGAAAATGTAGAAGCAGTCCGTCGGTTTATGGAAAAAACAGGATTATTAAGCAATGAAATGTTTATGCAAACTATTGAAGTAGCATTAAAAGTAATTCCCGATAAAATAGAGGAGGAAAAAACCTTGATGGATTTGTGTTTAATGATGGATGAAATTAAAGATAATGTCAGTACCCAAGGGAAACAATTAGAATTATTTGAACAGCAGTTAAGCTTAGATTTTGGAGATGTTTAAATAGCAATTTATAGTTAAAACTTCTACATTCAAAACTAATAGAAGTTTTATCAGTAAATTTGCAGAGATAAAAGCCAACATAGACATTAAATTAATTCCCATAACTGATAATTGATAACTAATAACTGAAAAATGCCTAACTTCCGTTCCCATTATTGGTCTATTAGCTACTCCAGCAATGAAAATAATCCTATTGCTGACTTCTATATCCCTGCCTTAGAATGTGCTATTCAATATGATAGAAAATCTGGTTTTTTTGGTAGTGCTATTCTCAGTAAAGTAACCAGAGGTTTAGGAGCAATGCTTCAAAATCAAAGTAAAATACGTCTGATTATGGGATGTCAATTTAACCCTCAAGATTTAGAAACCATTCAAAAAGGTTATGAGTTGAGAAAAGCTCTAACCCTTCGTCTTGATGCTGACTTAAAACCACCAGAAAATTTTGCCCAGCTCAAACATTTTGAAATTCTTAGTTGGTTAATTTCTACAGGTTATTTAGATATTAAAATTGCCATTCCTCTTAAAGATAACGGACTGCCAGAAGCAAGCGATCAACAATTAGACCCCCAACATATTTTCCATGAAAAAGTTGGAATTTTTACCGATAAAAATGGCGACCAAATAGCCTTTAGTGGTTCTAATAATGAATCATTAGGAGGATGGGAACAAAACGTGGAATCGTTTCATGTTTATTGTGCTTGGGAAGGAGAAAGAGACTTTGATAGAGTACAAGAAGAAGTATATAGATTTGAGCAACTTTGGCATAATTTAGCTCCTAATGTGAAAGTATTTAATATTCCAGAAGCTGTTGCATAAAAACTGTTACGTTATACTCCCTCTACTAAACCCACTTGGAATCAAAAAGTTGAATTTGACACGAGACCATTACCATCAAAACTATCATATTTTTCTGACAACAAATCCGAGGAAAAAGAGGAAAGTAAAAACATATTTTCTACAGATAATATTGTCGAGAAAACCATCACGAATATCTCAGAAGCAGACAAAGAAAAAGAACTTCAAGCTTTTAATATTATCATAAATTCTCATCAACATCCTGGTTGCCTAGACTATTGCTTAAAATCCATCACAATCAAACCTTGGCCTCATCAAATAAAAATTCTTAAACAAGTTGCTAAAAAATTCCCCTGTAATTTTCTCATAGCAGATGAAGTTGGATTAGGAAAAACAATTGAAACAGGTTTAATCTTACGTTATTTACTCCTCACCAAAGCCATCCAACGAGTTTTAGTATTAGCACCAGCTAGCGTTCAACCACAATGGCAGGAGGAACTCAGAGAAAAATTTAATCTCCACTTTTGGAGTTACAACAAAGGAGAATTTAAAGACCCCTACGATAACACTTCAACTATTAACAAAACTAACCCTTGGAACAGTCATAAACTAATATTAGCATCCTCCCATTTAGTCAGACGTGCTGAGAGAATGACAGAAATATTAGCAGCAGAAAAATGGGATTTAATTATTTTAGATGAAGCTCATCATGCTCGTCGCCAAGCCCCTCAAAATAGGAAAGAAACCCCTAACTCTCTCTTGAAATTAATGCAGCAGTTACGAGAAAAAACTAAATCTTTAATCCTATTATCTGCCACTCCTATGCAAATAGACCCTATCGAAGTTTTTGACTTATTAGAACTTTTAGGATTAAAAGGACATTGGAGTTATGGGGATAATTTTTGTAACTATTTTGCCTCTTTATCAAGTAAACCAGACGAGCATACTTTCAATTTTTGGCAGACAATGACTACAGATTATTTTAGACTAGGAGGAGTACCTTGTTCTCAGTTTGCATCTTATCTAAATCAAAGCGATCGCTTAATGTCTTACCGCCTCCGAGATATTTGGCAACAAGGGAAAAAAATAGTTAATTATAAAAGTTTAGCACAGGATAAACCCTTTGTGAATACTTCCCGTCAATACCTAACTATTAATACTCCCCTCAAAGACTTGATGTTTCGTCACACCCGCGACACCTTACGTCAATATTATCGCCGTGGCATTCTTACTAGAGATATTCCCAAACGAGTTGTACAAGATAAAGCCATTGTATTAGAACCCAACAGGGAAGTACAATTATATGTGGCAGTTAGTGACTATGTACGTCATTTCTATAAATTAGCTCAAAAAGAAAAACGTCAGGCGTTAGGTTTTCTAATGACTCTTTACCGCAAACGTCTCACCAGTTCGTTTTTTGCAATTCGGGAGTCATTGCAGCGTCGTTTAGATGGTATTAGCATTACTGCTGATGACTTGGGAGACTTAGATGATGCTGACGATGCTATTATTGCAGGATTAGAAAGTTATTGTCAAACTGAAACTGTAGACCCCCAAGAAATTGAATATTTAGAAAGTCTATTGTTGCAGTTTGAAAATACTGGTGAGGATACTAAACTATCTCACTTCATCACAACTTTAAGAACAGAATTAATAGATAGAGACAGTGTAATTGTATTTACCCAATATACCGACACAATGGATTATTTACGACGGACTTTAAAAGATTTATATGGTAGTCAAATTGCCTGTTATTCTGGACGCGGTGGAGAAGTTTATCAAGATAAAAAATGGTGTCTAGTTCCTAAAGAGAAAATCAAACAAAAATTTCGAGCTGGAAATATAAAAATCTTATTATGTACTGAGTCAGCATCCGAAGGTTTAAACTTACAAACTTGTGGAGTAATTATTAATTATGATATGCCTTGGAACCCGATGCGAGTTGAACAGAGAATTGGTAGATTAGATAGAATAGGTCAAGTTTATCCCACTGTGAGAATTTATAACTTTTATTATGATGGAACAGTAGAGGCTAAAGTTTATAAAAAACTGCGCGATCGCATTGATACTTTTCAAAATATAGTAGGCAATCTTCAGCCTATTTTAGCCAAAGTTCCTACTTTTATAGAGCAGGCAGTTATGAGTGCCGACCCTGAAGAAGAAAATGTATTAATGTCTGATTTTGATAAAAATGTGTTAAATACTCCTCTATTAAGACCTGCTTTAGATGAGATGGTAGCTATGGATGTAGAGACAGATTTGACGGAAATTAGGCAGCCGTTAATTCCTACAAATTTATCTGCTGAACTAATAGAAAATTTATTTACTGATTCGTTACTATTAAAATTATTAGGGATAAAATTTACATTTTTAGAGGATAAATTGTGGCAGTTAAATTATCAAAATAGTAATTATCAAGTAACATTTGATGTGAATGTTTTTGAGGGCAAACCATCTGTAAGATTTATGAGTTTTGGAGAACCTTTGTTTGACGAGTTGTTAGAGTTAATAATGAATAATAGAAGCAACCTTTAATCAATCATCAATTAAATCTCCTAATCGCTTCTTATTATTGTTTCCCAGATAATATTTTTGACAACTCGATGGTAAAAACTCTAAAATATAGAGTTATTGGCCATTTGGGATATGTTTTTCCTTTCGCTTTCCCCTAGTAGTCCACCCAGATAGTGGCGGAATCCTATTTTTTGGGGTGAGTTTTTCCAACAATCATCAAACTGCTTACACCACCTTTCAAAGCAAGGGGGCATTGCAGTAGGGGGCGTTTCTTTCATAGAAGAGCGTTCGCGAAGCGGACTGGAAGTCTATCGCGAAGCGGACTGGAAGTCTATCGCTTCAACGTAAAATTATTGATTTACAAGGCATAAAGGCTAATTTGACCAGTTAAGTTGTGTAAGTCCCATTATATTGGAACAAAAGGTTACTTAAAAGCTGTCGAAAAAGAGCAAATAATTGAGTGGATGAGGGCATAAAGTTACCTAAGATTATCAGATTTGCAAAAATATTTAAAGAAGCAATATTATGTAGTTTTTGATCAATTACAAAGTCATTATAACTTACTCAAAGAAGCGGGAATAACTTGGAAAAAAACTCAAAAAATAAATCCAGCTAAAAATGACGAATTAGTGAAAGCAAAAAAAAAGTTAGGGAGGAATTATTAGTCAAATGGCAATTCATTAACAGAAGCTGAAAAGCTAGCAGTGTTTATGGTTGACGAATGTCATTTATTATGGGGCTATCTCCTAAGTTATACTTAGGGAAGAAGAGATAAACGAATAGAAATTCCTATTAAAAATGAAAGAGAAATAGGACTTACGCAACGGCACTATGTATAGTGGCAATATCTTGAAAATAATAATTTTTGCACCATATATAGCGGTACTGCGTAAGTCCTGAGAAAGACAAACTTATTATAGAGCCTATTATTATCAAACTGACGAATCCCTATCCCTGATTCTCTAAAACTATGAGCTTAGTTCTTAATAACGTTATATCTCCAAAAATCTTGCCACTTGTAAAATTAAAGTTTCATTATAGGGCGCAGCAATAATTTGTACTCCCAAAGGTAAACCATTAGTACGGCGAATAGGAGCCGACAAAACTGGCAACCCAATAAAAGACAAAGGTTGAGTATACAAACCCAAATTCGGACGCACTAACACTTCCTCTCCATCAATAGTCATTTTTTCCTGCCCCAATAATGGTGCAACACAGGGAGTAGTGGGAGCTAAAATAATATCTACCTCCTTAAATATTTCCCTAACACAACCTTGATACCAACGGCGGAAACGTTGAGCTTGGATATACCAGTCTCCTGGAATTAAAGCACCTGCCAAGAAGCGATCGCGAGTTGCTGGGTCAAAATCTTGGGGACGGGTACGCAAATTATTCAAATGCAAATTCGCACCTTCAGTAGCAGTAATAATATAAGCAGCAGCTCGTGCCCTATCTGCTTCAGGTATTGTCACCCGCTGAGTAACACCCAATTGTTTTGCCACTTGTTCAACTGCTGTAAATACTTCCGGTTGTCCACCTTTGGCAAAGTGACCATCAGCAACAGCAATGCGCAGACCTTTAATATCTCCCTTGAGTTGGGAAAAACAACTTTCAGGAGGGCGGTTAGTACAAACTGGGTCTGTTGCATCTGACCCTTGTAAAACATCATAAACCAGGGCAATATCCTGTACAGAACGGGCAAAAAGTCCAACATGATCTAAACTACTGGCAAACAGAAAAACTCCTGCTCGTGACAAACGCCCATAAGTAGGTTTAAACCCAAAGACACCACATAGAGAAGCAGGTACGCGGATAGAACCGTTGGTGTCAGAACCGAGAGTAATGGGTACTAAACCAGCAGCAACCGCAGCAGCAGACCCACCGGAGGAACCACCAGAGATACGGGTGAGATCTCGGGGATTAGGTGTTGCACCATAGTGAGTATTTTCAGTAACAAAACCGTAGGCGTATTCATCCATATTGAGGGCACCAACCAGGATGGCACCTGCTTGTTTAAGTTTGGCAACGGCGGTTGCATCTTGAGTAGCAGGTGGGTTTTGGGCGTTAATTTTAGCTCCAGCAAGAGTTGTTAAACCTTTAATGTCGTAAAGGTTTTTGACGGCAAAGGGTATTCCGGCCAGGAGACCAGGGTTTTTGCCTTGGGCAATGTCTCTATCTATTTGTCTGGCATTATTGAGTGCGCTTTCTGTCGTGACAGCCGTGAAGCAATTTAGAGTTCGGTTATGCTCATAGATTTGTTCGAGACATTTGGTTATTAAGGTTTCAGCGGTAGTTTCCCCTGTTTTTATAGCTGTGGCGATGGCTACTGCATCTGTTTGCTTAAGGTTGATAGTCATGTTTTCGACAATTAAGAACTAATTATTATACTAAGGGTGATAAATCTTGGTTATAAATGGTAGGGACTTTATAGACAAAGTTCTTATACCATTTTGAAGAAAAAGGCAGATAAAAATACTTTACAGGAGATGTCTCTTTGAAAAAAAAAGATATATAGCAATCCTATGAGTGTTCGTGGTAAAAATTCTACTGCTTTTGGAAAAGAGAATAGGTAAGAGTTTTAAAAGTTTTATTTACTTATTGAAGTGTCCCAACCGATTTAGGACTGCTATAGTTATTTTAATTTAGATTGAGGCAAGTATTTCTTGCTATAACTCGCGTTTTAGCAGAAAAAGTTTTCCATACGCGACATGAACGCATTTTTGTTATGCAACGTCCCTACAAAGCTTTGTTTATGGCGATGTAGTTCATCAATTTGAAAAGCGCTGTAAATGTTAGTTTAGGAAAAGTAGCTAAAACTAGCTAGACCAAAAATTACACTGAAAAGCCTAATACACTATTTGAGCTTGGTTAATCCAGTAGTAATTTTTTATAAAATTGGTATTACATCTTTTAAAGTTATGGTGAAAAATAAGTAACAAATAATATTTTTTTCCCCTACTCCCTATTCTTTATTCCCTATTTTTCTAAGTCAAATTTCGGTGCGGGTTCTATTTCCCGTGGTAGAGGAAAGTCTATTACTAATTGAGCGATCGCTGCAATTCTTTCCATATTTGCTACTACCCCTGGAAAATGTTCTGACTGTAATGGTAAATTGATTAATTCTGCGGTTAATTCTACGTACTTTTCGATATTTTTCATATTGATTTTCCTAATTGAGTTTTGAATTCAAATTTTTGATTTCAAGGTGTAATTTATACTAATAATTTCCCGTGATAAAATACATATGTTTCCTAATTGCATCAAAGGGATTATTAATATCTAAAACTATCAAATTACCTAGTTTTCCTATTTCAATTCTATACCTATCCTTCACATCTAAAGTTTTGGCACTATTGCTAGTAATCATTTGATAATAAGTATGAATTTATGGTATTCCTTTCATCTGACAAACATATATACCCATTCATAGGATTAACTGGTGAACTTTATCAGACATGGAGTTCTCTAGGTTGAGATTTGATAATGTCATAATAACCTATGAAGCGGTTAGTAATCAGCACTCAGTACTTTTTAGTGGATTGGCACAAACTCTAATGGTGCGTTGTACAAGTTTGTTGTCAATTAGCTACTACCGGGACTCTAGCAAATTTCCACCCCAAACAAACCCCAAACCCTCTTGACAGCAGTTTTCATTTTAGTAGACCACAGTAGGGACATTCCATGGAACGTCCCTACAAGGTTTTGGTTATGACGATGTGGTCTATCAATCTGACAAGCGCTGTATAAGCGGTAAATACGTCGATGTTTTCACTTAACCACTCGATAAAATGATAAAATATTGCTGTACGAAATGCCAATAAAATATTACTAAAGGTATTTAATCGTTTGTTAGCCCAGTACCAAACTTATACCTCTAGTTAACTGATTAACTGATGCGGTGATCATAAATGTATAAGCACTTGCATACTAAAATAAAATGCCTTTTTAAGCTAATTTAATCTCGCTCCTTGATATACCATATGCCCTAACCATCCCTTGGTTCAACTTCACGAAAACTTCGACCCAATTTCTCTGTTGATAAGTAGAACATATCCACTCATAAGTTGCATATTTCTCTTCTATATTAGTGATCTAATAGTTAATATCAGTAGCATCAGAAAAATTTTTAGCATTCCATATCGATATTATTCCTTCTTTACTTTAGTTAAGCAAATTAAACAATTTCAAACTCCAAATTATAACTTTTAGCAAAGTCGTAAGTAAAATGGTCATTATCATTAGTATCACTTAATTCCAGGTTGTAAAAATCCACAGAATCTTGATAAAAATAAGGCCCGGCATGCCAAGTTCCCATCTCTAATTTAATAAAACAATTCCCGGGAATTTTAAAAGCAGCTAGATTTTCTAATTTAGGTTGCTCCTCTACAGAAGGTGGAGCAACTGCCATTAACCATTCCTTTCCTTCTAAAGAACCTAAACATTGAGTACATTCTACATGACGAGTAATTTTTGTAAACTTTTTACCTTTATTCTTCAACCTCATAATATAAAATCGTGGCACCCCATTGTCTAAAGTTAATTGAGCATTGTTTTTGTCATATTTATCGCCATCTTTCGAAGCCCAAATCACTTGCCCAAAAGGTTGAAAATTTTGTGATGTAATTTTCCTGGTAACCAGTTGTTTAACTACTATTGAACTACTCATTTTTTATCCTTTTTATTGTTTTAAATTTTATGGAATTCATCCTACAATTTTTTTTACCTTAACTTACTCCTAAAGCAACAAAATATATTTAGGCATCTAGGCAAGTCATAAACCTTAATAAATAAAAGTTTTGAGGAAAATTTTAGACTAACTTATGTAATTTTATCATTCAATCCTTCAATACATTCCTTAGACATAGTCGTTTTATTTCTGACTTTGGTATTGAACAGTTTTTATTTTACCAAAAATATACATAAAAGAAGTATACTTCCTCAGACCTCTAAATATATCTGAGATTCTACCTGTAGTCTCTTTTTACTTACACCAATATTACCAACCCTACTTTGGAAAAAATATTTTAAAAATAGTATAAAACTATTACATAATAATTGTTATAGGTTTAATCAAACTGTTTCCTAACAACTAAAACTGATAACTGATAACTGAAATTATAGTCATTTTAATTTGGATTGAGACATTTTTTTATGCTATAACTCGCATTTCAGCATAAACAGTGTTTCATTTTTATTTTAAATAACTATATCTATCTAGGTTTGAGCCATATTTAGCAATATAGTGCTATGCAAATACCTTAGTCTTGCTTATCACCTTTTCGGTGTCGGACTTTTAATTATTCTTATTCCTATTTCTAGCTGACAGCTGAATGCTTACTATAGATAACTGCCCCTTAATTATTTCCCAAATATTTACT
>JAKQYE010000025.1:31356-40736 GCA_023356605.1 Trichodesmium sp. MAG_R02
CTTAGTCTTGCTTATCACCTTTTCGGTGTCGGACTTTTAATTATTCTTATTCCTATTTCTAGCTGACAGCTGAATGCTTACTATAGATAACTGCCCCTTAATTATTTCCCAAATATTTACTTGAATTCTTTTTTATTCCTTATCCAAAATGATTGAGAAACCGCTTTGGGATATCTAACCTATTTCCCCAATGAAGATGAAGATAAGAACCATGAACTTGATACAAATTCCAACCTTCAAAAGTTGCCTGAGTCTGATTTTTTTTCTCATCAACTCGCCACATTTTGTATAGGGGCATTAGGGATGCTTCAGTTAATTCTGAACGATGAAACTCATGACCATAAACTTGTGTATTTGCTGTTAACAAAGGAGTATCAATATTAGTAATTGCTTGACGATATCCTAACTTTAAACTTCTACTCATTATAGCCTGAGTAGGCAAAATTCCTACCATCTCCCAAAAATTACTATTAAAGTCAATAATTGTCTCAGATAAATACATCAACCCACCACATTCAGCATAAGTCGGCATTCCCGAAATAATTGCTTCCTTAACTGCCTTTCTGAGCAGAAAGTTTTCACTTAACTGTTGAGCAAAAACTTCAGGAAATCCGCCACCAAAATATAAACCTTGTATTCCTGTTGGTAAATTTTCATCTTTTAGTGGACTCCAAAATACTATTTTTGCTCCTAACTCTTCTAGAATATCCAAGTTGTCTTGATAATAAAAATTAAATGCTCGATCGCGAGCCACGCCTATTAAAATTTCTGACTTTCTTTTCTCAAAATTATTGACAACTAAGCTTGGTAAATATATTTTACTATCAGAGGGAATCTTAGTATATAAAAGCTCCTGAGATAGGTCATTCTCAACTTTTAAAAAAGCTAGTAATTTTGGCCAATCAAAACAAGCTTTGGCCAAATCAGCCAAATTATTAATTAAAATATCTAACTCTGGCATTTCATCAGTAGGAATTAAACCTAAATGTCTCTCAGGAATACCAATATTTTGATGCCGCCTTAAAACCCCAAGTATAGGTAAACTTATATGTTCTAAAGAATTTTGTAGTAGTTGTAAATGGCGATCGCTCCCCACCCGGTTAAGTATTAAACCAGCAACATTAATAGTAGGGTCAAAAGAAACAAAACCATGAGCAATGGCTGCCACAGAAGCAGACAACCGACTGCAGTCAAGCACTAGCAAAACAGGTAAATTCAGCAACCGGGAAATATGAGCAGTAGAAGCAAAATCAGGGAAATGTCCATCAACACAATCTTCTTCCCCCCTTTTTAAGGGTAGTAAGGGGGGATGGGAAAAACTCACCCCATCAAACAAACCCATTACCCCCTCCACCAAAGCATAGTCAACGTTCTGAATATTACGCTCAAAACATTGTTGCACATAAACTTCAGAAGTCAGCACCGGGTCTAAATTCCGACAAGGTTTACCCGTCACATACTGATGAAACATGGGATCAATATAATCAGGTCCCACTTTAAATGATTGCACCTTGAGATTTTGCCGTTTTAAATAAGCTAGTAATGCTAGGGTAATAGTTGTTTTCCCAACTCCGCTACGCTCGCCCGAAATCATTAAACTCAATATTTCCCTTCCCAAAAATCTACTGCAAGAATCAATAAAACATAAGATTATCTAACTAATTATTATTTCTTTGTTCTGTTTTCTTGCTTTAAACATATTATTAGTCTTTGAAGTATTTATGATCAATTAAATCAATGTTCTATTCCATCTTTTTTTCTTTTTATAGTATAGAGTTCTGAGGATTTATGATTCTACTTTTAAGATTTTTTTTATACCTCATCCTGCTTTAATTAATCAATTTTATCAAGATTACTACAGTTATATTAGTTTTGAAATAATAGCAATATTTTCTAGAAAAAACTAAGATTTAGTTTTCATAAAGGTTGTCATTGAATCATCCATCGCTTCAGCCCAAGGTGTATGATGAAGAGGTGCAACTGTTCCTGTCACTGGAGAAGAAAATGATTTATCTCTATAAGTCATAATATTTTCTTTCTTATGATGTAACCATTCTTTAAGATGTGTTCGAATTAATTCAAAATCTATTTTGGGATAATCAGAAGTAACGTAAAGATCTTTTGTATACTCAGTTTGAAAGTCAATCATTTGAATGTAATCCTCTAAAGCTTCCTCTTTTGCTACCCAATCACTAATATCTTTTTCTATTTCTGCATCATTTGGAACTTTAATTTTTCCCATGATTAAATCCCTTGCATACCACCCTTGGCAATCAAACATGTTAAAAGTATAAAATTGATCCTGCATACCAAGATAAAATAGTTTGTGATTATCTTGCCAAACAACTCCTTTATAGAGTTTAGGAGGATATAGTCTATTATGTGTTTTTAATTTTAAACTTTCTTCTAAAAAAGGAAAATGATGAAGATAACCACTACATAAAATAAGAGCATCTACATTTTGAGTATGACCATCCTTAAAAGTTGCTTTATTGCCTTCAAGTTTATCTAAATAGTGAACTTCTTTCATTCCTTCTGGCCAATCAAAACCCATGGGCTTGTTTCTATAGCCAATAGTTACTGATTTGGCGCCGTACTTATAGCATTGAAGAGCTATATCTTCTGCAGAATAACTGCTGCCTAAAACAACTACATCCTTATTTCTAAATTCTTCTGCATCTCTAAAATCATGGCTATGCAAAATTCTTCCTGGAAAAGAATTCATTCCTTCATATTCAGGAGTATAAGGAACTGAAAAATGTCCAGTAGCAACAACTAAATAATCAAAATTTTCCTGGGAAATTGAATTTTCTTTTTTATTTAAAGAAGTAATTACAAATTGACCATCATTAAAAACAATATCAGTTACTGCCGTATTAAATTTAATATATTTTTTAATATCACTTTCTTTTGCACGGCCTAAAATATAGTCACATAAAACTTCACGAGGGGGAAAAGAAGGGATAGGTTGTTTAAAATGTTCATCAAAAGAGTAGTCAGCAAATTCTAAACATTCTTTTGGTCCATTGGACCAAAGATATCGATACATACTATTATGAACTAGATCACCATATTGGTCAGAGCCTGTTCTCCAACTATAATTCCACAAACCACCCCAATCAGATTGTTTTTCAAAACAAACTAATTGAGGGATTGTTTGTCCTTTTTCTTCAGCTTGCTGAAAAGATCGCATAATTGATAAACCGGAAGGTCCAGAACCTATAATTGCTACTTTTGTCATAATCCTTCCTACTAAACTTATTCAGGCTTACATGAGCGTGATGGCATACATAAGCTTGGGGCTCGCTGCGGTGTTGATGCTTATAACACTGAGCGTATTTTATTTGAAATGACTATAACAGTACTGAGGAGTTGGGTAAAATCTAAATTTGTAGGCTTTTTCAACCATCTACTGCCTACTTTTCCGGACATACATTATAATGGATTATTTGTCAAACCGTAATATTACAATTCTTCCCGACGCTCCCCTACGGAAGAGCGCGGGTATTCTGCCCACATTCAGATAAAAAACCTCACCAAAATTTAGGAGAGGTTTTTTAATAGTTTTAGCAATAAACGAAATACATACAATGACTAGATATTAGTCAAGGTTAGGCATAGATAGTACTGGCTCTGTTTCGCGGTCAAGACCCCTCTCAAAACCACCCTCAGCAGCACGAGCGCGACCTGCGTGCCACAAGTGACCAATTAAGAAGAAGAAACCAAGAATAAAGTGAGCGGCAGCTAACCAAGCACGAGGGTTAACATAATTGAAGCCGTTAATATCAGTAATAATACCACCTACAGAGTTAATAGAACCATTAGGTGCATGGGTCATGTACTCAGCAGCACGACGAATTTGCCAATTCTGAACGTCGTTCTTCAGCTTAGTCAAGTCTAGACCGTTAGGACCACGAAGAGGCTCTAACCAAGGACCACGAAAGTCCCAGAAACGCATTGTTTCACCACCAAAGATGATTTCACCAGTGGGAGAACGCATTAGATACTTACCAAGACCAGTAGGACCTTGAGCAGAACCAATATTAGCTCCTAATTTTTGGTCACGGACTAAGAACACAAAAGACTGAGCTTGAGAAGATTCAGCATTAGTCGGGCCATAAAATTCGCTAGGATAAGCAGTGTTGTTAAACCATACGAAAGAGGCAGCAATTAAACCCATCAAAGACAGAGCGCCCAAACTGTAGGAGAGATAAGCTTCTCCGGACCATATGAAAGCGCGACGTGCCCAACCGAAAGGTTTAGTTAAAATATGCCAGATACCACCGAAGATACAAATTAGACCAACCCATATATGACCACCGATGATATCTTCCATGTTGTTAACGCCGATGATCCAACCTTCACCACCAAAAGGCGCTTTAAACAGATAACCAAATATAACAGTGGGGTCAAGGGTGGGGTTAGTAATTACCCTTACATCACCGCCACCTGGTGCCCAAGTGTCATAGACGCCACCAAAGAACATGGCTTTGAATACCAACAATAATGCGCCACAACCCAATATGATTAAGTGGTAACCAATAATGTTAGTCATTTGGTTCTTATCTTTCCAGTCATATCCAAAGAAAGAAGAATACTCTTCTAGGGTTTCTGGGCCACGAACGGCGTGATAGATACCCCCTAAACCAAGAACAGCAGATGAGATTAGGTGTAAAACACCTACTACAAAGAATGGAAAGATGTCAACTATTTCACCACCAGGACCCACACCCCAGCCTATAGTGGCAACGTGGGGCATGAGAATTAAGCCTTGTTCATACATTGGCTTTTCTGGGACAAAGTGAGCAACTTCAAATAAAGTCATTGCTCCAGCCCAGAATACAATTAGACCTGCATGGGCGACATGGGCACCAAGCAGTTTTCCAGATAGATTGATTAGACGGGCGTTTCCAGACCACCAAGCAAAACCGGTGGATTGTTGGTCACGACCACCTATAATGGAATCAGAGAGCGTTACCACGCAGTATAACCTCCTCAGGGGATACTAAGTTTTGATAGTGCTGATTTTAAGGTTCTATCCAAGTTCGGATGTCCTATATCAGCAAAATGTTTTTGGTATAAAACGTTTCAAACTATGGAGCTTAATCTACTCTTGATGTTATCTCCGGCCTTATGGCACAGAGGTTTATAGAATCACTTCCAAATTTTCGCTAAAGACCTATTGTGACTAAACGAGTAATTTTAATCTGAGCCTAGACAGAAGCCGATCAAAGTGAATCAAATTTTTAGAGCGGTGAATGACCAGGGGCCACAATTTACTAGATTAAGCAAGTTAACATAAGTATATATAGGTTTAATAAATTTTGCAATTAGTCGTCACTATTTTTTCGACTGTGAATTATATTCTTGATCAAAGGAACATATCTTGTAAAGTATTTTAATTAAACTTACTCTAATAACATTATTTTTTCATTTTTGGTATTAAACCTTATTAATTTATTATTAATTTATGTCACCTATTTATCACTGAATTTTCGCGCAAGATTGATCGACGCTCTAACTAAAAAATTTTAAAATCGAGAAAAGTATAATGGAAGATTTATGACTACTCAAACTTCAATGGGCGATCGCTTACTGCATCAAGAAATTATCGGCTCTCGTCGTCTTAGTAATTACTTTTGGGCCATAATTGTGACCATGGGAGGTATGGGCTTTCTCTTATCAGGAATCTCTAGCTATTTAAAAGTTAACCTATTGATTGTTGCTGACCCTACCCAGCTTAATTTCTTGCCCCAGGGAATAGCTATGGGGTTTTATGGCCTCCTAGGTACAATGTATGGAATATTTTTGTGGTTAACAGTGATTTGGGATATTGGCAGTGGCTACAATGATTTTAACCAAGAAAATGGCCAGATTATGATTTTTCGCAGGGGATTTCCCGGTAAGAACCGTAAAGTAGAATTTAATTGTACTACTGAAAATGTCCAATCGGTCAAGGTAGATATTAAGGAAGGTCTTAATCCTCGCAGAGCTATATATCTTCGCCTCAAAGATACTCGGCAAATACCCCTTACCCGTGTAGGTCAGCCATTGGCTTTATCAGAATTGGAGAATGAGGCTGCTCAACTTGCAAAGTTTTTGCAAGTTCCTTTGGAGGGGTTATAAGGAGATGGCCAGATAGGGACATAGGGAGATAGGGAGATAGGGTTGTAAAAAAATTTACTATCTAATTAATGGATTTGGTATTATCCTGTCAATACCATTTTTTTTAAGTAGTAGCCTGTTTAGCTTGATTTTGTGGGTAAAGAGTTAGCAGATATACTTAGACCCAAGACTACTCTCCCCCAAGGAGAGGGGACTTCTTCCCTACAAGGTAAGGGGGTTTAGGGGTTAGGTTTTTTACTCACCTTTTTAGATAATTTTGGTCTAAATAGGTAGGTCTCAAAAAAATTAAGATTTACTTTTTAGTGAAAATGCAAAGAAAAATTAGTCAGTGGTTATTCCTAGTGTTGGTCGTTACAAATCTTTTGGTGACAGGATGTAGTGCTGCCTCTGCTCCTAATACGGAAGTTTCTACCTCAAACCTATCAAGTCGGACACAACTAGCTGCTAAGTATAGTTATTTACCTAAGCTCAACGGTAAAGCAACAGTGGTAATGACTGTTAATGGTTCTCCCATAACCATAGAAGTAGATGGTATAAATGCACCTTTGACAGCAGGTAATTTTGTGGATCTAGTTCAAAAAGGGGTCTATGATGGGTTAGCATTTCATCGGGTAGTCCGTGAACCTCAACCTTTTGTGGTTCAGGGTGGGGACCCTCAAAGTAAGGACCTCGATGTGCCTATAAATAATTTAGGTACAGGGGGTTTTATTGATCCAAAAACTTCAAAGGAGCGTTATATCCCTCTGGAAATTAAACCTCAACAGGCTACTGAACCAGTTTATAGCAAAACTTTTGAAGCAGCTGGTGTTGAAGAGGAGCCTGTTTTATCTCATACAAGGGGTGCTGTGGCAATGGCTCGCTCTCAGCCTCCTGACTCTGCTTCTTCCCAATTTTATTTTGCTTTGACTGACCTTCCTTTTTTGGATGGTAACTATGCGGTGTTTGGGTATGTGACACAAGGGATGAAAGAGGTTGTTGATCAAATTGAAGCTGGCGATCGCATTGAGTCGGCTGAAGTAGTTGAGGGGATTGAAAATTTAACCATAAAAACTAATAGTAGCCAATCATAGTTGAACTGTGAAAGTTTTAGTTACGGGTATTGGGTTAACTTCTGCTTTGGGAAACCTCTATCAAAGTTGGGAAAAAATACTCCAGGGTAAGTCTGCTATTAGGTTACATCGACCTTTTGCAGAATTACCTCTTCTACCCTTGGCTTTGATTAATTCTGGGCCCATTGAGTTGCCTTGGTTAATTCGGCAAGTTGTTGGAACTACTGTCAAATCTTCGGGTTTGACAGTTCCACTCCCTGAATGTGGTGTGGTTATTGGTTCGAGTCGTGGCTATCAAGGAATGCTAGAAGTTTGGGCCAAAAAACATTTTTTTCAAGATTGTAAACAAGATGATCTGGAAAAAGATTACGGCTCATTTGTTAATTTGTTGCCCCATCAACCTGCTATTTTTGCTGCGAGTCAGATAGGTGCAAGGGGCACTGTTCTGGCTCCTATGGCTGCATGTGCTACGGGGATATGGGCGATCGCTCGTGGTTTTGAGTTAATTAAAACTGGCCAATGTCAACGGGTGATTGTGGGTGCTGTTGAGTCTCCTATTACCCCTCTTAGTATAGGGGGATTTAAGAAAATGGGGGCTTTGGCTCGAACTGGGGCTTATCCTTTTGACCGATATCGGGAAGGATTGGTTTTGGGGGAAGGAGCGGCTATTTTGGTATTAGAGTCTCCTGAGTTGGCAAGGCAAAGAAGGGCTAAAATTTTTGGTCAAATTCGGGGTTTTGCCTTGACAAATGATGCAAGTTATGGTACCAAGCCAGAGGTGAGTGGGAAAGGTGCAAGGTTGGCGATCGCTCAATGTTTAGCAAGAAGTGGTTTGGCTCCTGAAGATATTGACTATATTCATGCTCATGGAACGGCAACTGAATTAAATGACCGCTACGAGGCTAATTTAATTCAGGAGGTTTTTCCTCTCAAGGTGGCGGTTAGTTCGACAAAGGGGGCGACTGGTCATACATTGGGGGCATCTGGAGCATTGGGTGCTGTATTTTGTTTGATGGCCATCGCACATCAGGTTTTGCCTCCCTGTGTGGGTTTGAATGACCCAGAGTTTGATTTGGATCTGGTTAGGTGTGCTCGTCGGTCTCGGGTGGATAATATTTTATGTTTGAGTTTTGGGTTTGGGGGTCAAAATGCAGCTTTAGTTTTAAGTAAGGTGTAGCGATCGCTATTTCAAGGGAGTTTATTTTTTCCCTGTACTTTGAAAGTATGGGTTCCCTGTTATAGAAACTATTGCTTTACTGTGTTTTTATTGATTCTAGTAAGTTGAGTGCTAATTCTATATGCCCATGTTGGTCCAGGTTATTCACAAGGGCGTCAATTTCTCTATTGTAGC
Organism: Trichodesmium sp. MAG_R02; assembly: GCA_023356605.1. GTDB lineage: Bacteria > Cyanobacteriota > Cyanobacteriia > Cyanobacteriales > Microcoleaceae > Trichodesmium. The sequence goes on from JAKQYE010000025.1 coordinate 39,883, forward strand.
CTGATTCTGCAATCTCAGAATAATATTTTTCTACAAATGTGCTTAAGTCTGTATCCTGGAGATAATTTTCGACTATTTTACAAAAATTACTTAAATGATTTCGTGTTTTAAAGTCTTCTCTGAGAGCGGCTATTGTATCTTCAAATTCTTCTGTTTTGCTTTCGGATAGGAGGGCTTGGTTCAGTTCTATGTAGATATCTGGCTCGGGGGCACTCTCAATGCCTTCTCGCAAAATGATCATGGCTTGCAATATAGTAATGGCTTTATCGAGGGTGTTTTCTGGAGTTAAGAGTTTGTGTTTGAGTGATGCGTATATCCCTGGTGCAGCCTGAGTAGCTTTTCGTAATATGGTAATGCTTTCTTCCAGGTCGTTTTCTCGGCTCAGTAAATCTTCACTCACAGCTATATACACAAGAGGACTGTTGGGAAATTTCTGAATACTTTCATGCAGCATGGCAGTGCCTTCCTCTAGTTTTTTTTCGTCAAGTATCAAGGCTTGACTTAGAGTAATATAGGCATCAGGATCGTTGGGAAATTTTTGATTGCCTGTTCGTAGCACGGCAATGGCTTCATTTAGACCATTTTTTCGCTTCTGTAAAGCTTGATTTAGAGCTTGAGTGAGAGTTGTATACACACGAGTATCATTGGGGAATTTTTGAATGCCTTGATGCAGCATGGCAGTGGCTTTCTTCAGATTTTTTTCACGAAGGAGCAAGGCTTTACCTAGGGCTACGTACACACTAGGAGTGTCGAATGTTTGTTTGCTTCCTGTTCGTAGCACAGCAATGGCTTCATTTAGACTATTTTTTCGCTGCAGTACAGCTCGACTTAGAGCTAGGTATGCTTCGCGATCG
>JAKQYE010000250.1 GCA_023356605.1 Trichodesmium sp. MAG_R02
AAAACCCATCTCAGCAAACAAATACATCTAAAAGTCAGACTAAACCAAACCTGTACCTCTTTCAAGAGAGAGACTTAGCCAAATCTTTCAACTCCTTATCTAACTTATCCCTAGTATAATCAAGCTTGAATAACCTAATAACCTCAAAAAAAGGTTGTTTAACCTTCTCATTATAGACTTTAATCACATTATCCGTTTCTACCTTTTGATAACCCATCAAATATTTAACAACATCTGATTTTTTCATCCCCCTTAAATTATGTACTAATTGATTCCTTAAATCTATTTCCCCTCTACGTTCTCCTTCTTTCTTGTCTTTGCAAGACCATTTCAACAAAGGCCAACGGTCCAATTTGGGAACAAAAGCTGGTTCAAGTTCTTGGAGCCATTCAAACATAATATAATTAGGTAAACCTGTAGTATTTTTAATTTTTTTAATCTCCCTATTAATATTTTTAATAATATTTTCAGTAGCTAAAAGTTTTTCACAAACATCTTCTTTTTCCAAATTTTCCAAGGGGTATTTTTCAGGATTAAAAAGTAAACCTTTTTTCTTCCATTCAAAAAACTCCTGAGCTGGATAAGTTTTACCCTCAACTACAATACTCATTTCTTTAATCTTAGATAAAATAGCCACCTTAAGAAAAGTTTCCTGTGCCGCAGATATCAAAGTAATACCCTGAAGATAATTTTCTTGTGCAAAAAATATGCTAATTAAATCCAAAACATCAATAATTCTTTGAGTAGCAGCAGGAATAGAAAAATCATCACCATTACTATTAACAACTCGGTTAAGATTAAAAAAATCAATCTTATTATTTAATTCAGCGATCGCTCCCCCATCAACATCTTCTATTTTCTCCAAAAGTTTCTTAGCAGCACCAGGAGAAGTAGGAACCAAACTCTTAGCTTGCTGAATAGAAATGCCTCGCAAATATTTAGAACTATCAATAATTTCTACGGAGTCCTTTTCATATTCATTAGCCACCAAAAACTTCACCCTTTGACCAAAATTTGACAAAGTCACAAACTGCACTGCAGAAGACACTGCCGGAGTACCAGCTTGATGACTCACATAAATAACATCACTTTCTTTAAACTTCAACTCAGATAACTCTTTCTGAACTAAATCTAAAACACTATCCCAATTATCTAAACCCTTTTTTCCCATAGGTCTTAATACTATATGTTCCAAACTAGCTTTCGGGAAATTTTTACTAAAATAATGCTTAAGTATTGGTAATAAACTACGAGTATCTTTCCAACAAGGAGAATTTTTAAAATCAGTATAATCAGAATATAAATTTGATTGGTCAGTCAAAAGCAGAATAATTTGATCTGGCATTAACTTAGGTTCATCTTTTAACTTTTTAGAAAAACCATCGAAGAGTGGAAAAACCAAATCTTCCCAATGATTCTCAAATTCTTTCCCATAAACTATACCTAAAACTCTCGCAGGAGCAGTATAAATATCTTCATAATTATCAACATCCAAAGAAGTAAGTTCAAAATCTTGGTTGCTTAAATCTTGCCTATTTGAATCTTGCCTATTTGAATCTTGCCTATTTGAATCTTCCCTATTGAACCTTTCTTTCTCATACAAATAGCTCCAATTATCATCCGTTATTAGTTGCACATCACTATTACCAGTAGTTGCTATCCAAATATTCATTGAATTTTGTTCCTCCAATTATAATTACCAAAAATTCTATTTAAACCCTGAAAAAAAATAATTATCTAAAATCAAACAGTATGGCTAAAATTCAAAAACCAGGGATTTAATAGCTAAACTATTACCAAATTTTTTCAAACTTTCTAGAACTTTCTAAATAGTCAAGAAAATCCCTAGTAGTTTCTGAATCATCAGGAAAAATAGTCAGGATTTCTACAAAACCTCTAGTTTTTTTCAACTGTTTATTTTCCAGAATATAACGGGGATACATCCGATGCCATATTCGCCCTACATTTCCCATATTACCTGTCAAAGGAGAATTTTTAATAGTCTTTCCTCTTTGATATTCTTGATGAAACCAATCAACAGCTTCACTATCTTGATAATTATCAGAAAATCGACCAAAAACCTGCACCCTTTTAGGATGCCATGCCTCCCTCCAATCACTCCCTTGTTCTACTAACTTTTCTTTTTCCACCTTCTCAACATAAGTTTTAAATTTTAAATGTAAACCATCCAAAAAAACCTTGACATCAGATAAATTATTTATAGGAATATATAACTTTTGAGAATTTTTAATAAATTCCCAATGACAACCAATCATTGGTTTATTATTATACCTAAAATAGTCTGGATAAAATAAACGATGGTCTATCCGTCGCCAAGACTTACCAAACCCGCCTAATAGTAAAGAAAACTTGACTATATTCAACATTAAATTTTTGAGATTACCTCGTTCTTTTTCCTTCATCTTTCCCAAACATAAAATCTCTAATTTTCCCTCCCTCAAATCATATAGAGGTAAATCTAAATATTGGAAAGTATCCATCTCCAACTCAATAGCATTAAAAGATATACCTAATTTTCCCACATAAGAACTTTGACCATTAAACCCACCCCATAATTTCTTTGTTAACTTCTGAGCGATCGCCTCATTAGTAACTCCAGCAAATAACCGCAAAGTATGACCTCGAAAAGCAGCCTTAAACATATTCGGGCGAAACTCTCCAGTTTCATTAATTAACTTTGGAGCTAAACCTTGACCTTTAAGAAAAATAGGAGGAAACAACAGATTTTCTTTGTGACTTTTTAAATGCCCATAACCAGCACTAACACGAGAACCTATCCCTTCAGCCAAAGCTTGCTGCCAAATTTGCCAAATTTCTTCCCACTCTGTCTCACCTAATTTTTGATTACTAGAAATACCAAAAACTAAAGTAGGTTGATGGAGAGAAAATTGCACAAAAGCACTGTGACTGATTTGTTTTTCTACCTGAAATTCCTGTTGAGGATGCACAATATCAACCAACTGTTTATCTTTCCAAGTACTATCTTGAGGATATCCCCCATGAAACCGAAGAATGCCTGGTTTAGTTTCATTACCTATTTGCCCCCCACAATATTTCATAGCCTGCTCTGAGGTACATTTACGCAAAAAAGCACCCTTCATACTAGCGCCAGGATAATAAGGATGTCCCTTTGCCCCTATAACCGGACGAATAACTCCCTCATCTTGACCGCTATTAGTAACAAAACGCCAGCTAATTCTATAGGCTTTCCTCTGAATACTATGATGAAATTTAGGTATATCATAGGATGCACCATCTATCCATTGGTCAGCCCATTCATAAGCATCCTGTTTTGCAGTAGGTAACCTTTGCATTTGACAACGCCCTTCTATTTGAGCACGAAACATTCGAGGTACATTATTATAATTCATGATTTATAGAGATATTATTGTTTACTTTTTATACCGTTGCGCCCACCACACCATATAGTCGCACAGTTGAGTCAACACAGCTAAAGTAACTTTGCGCTGCTCTTCATTAAATTTAGGTTTTTTGTCAGACTTTTGTTTTTCCTGAGAATCTAAATTTTGATCCGATGTTACCCATAACTTCTTTGCCATCTCCTGAATTTGCTCTGTATTCTTACTATCAACATTATCATTAGGAACTATAACTTTAGCCTGTTTCATAATATTGGCTAGAGTTTTCCAAGTTTCCCGCCAATATTCAGCTTTATCTTGATTTTTATCTTTCTCCAAACGAAACTGTTCTGCCCAAAACCTCTCCAAACCATAGGCAACTGTCATCCGCATTTTATGAGTTTCATTCAAGACATCTTTATCCCGATACTTTAATACCAAGTCATGAGCATACTTATCTAATTTATAAAATTCCAAAGCCATGATTACTGTACCTCTTTTATAATAATTTGACAATTTCCAAAGCCAATAGACTCCAAGCCACCTAAATAAATTTCCCCTTCATTACTACCAGGAAAAGGCTCCCATTGTCCGTCAATATCCTTATTTTCTTTGATAGCAATAGGAAACGCCAAAATAGTTCCCTCCGGTAGCGCCTCAGTATTAAAAAAAGCCTTACCTTTTGCCTTTTTCTCTTCCTTCTCCAAAGCCACACGACTTTGACGATATAGTGCCATATCGTGAACCATAGAAATTTCATTATCCTTCACCACTACTGCTGGTAACTCTTCTCCCAAAGGAAACCAAGATGTCAGGTCTTTTTTTCTTTTAACAGTAAGAAAACCAAAGTTAAAAAATAAAGTTTCTTCGCCTTCAATATTCAGTGACTTCAAAGTTCTGGAACCTGTATATTCTTTGGGGATTGAGATTTTTTTGTCTATCCCTGCAATACGTTTATATCGCTTCAACAAATAGGGACAAGTTACCCAAACAATAGGTTGACCAGGACAAAATACAGGTATCCAAACTATAGAAGCATATTCAAACTTCACTAAAGATTCTGTAGTACTCTCCGGTATTCCTATTGCTGCTTCCTTACCATACCATTTATTGGCAGCATCTTCCCCTTGTTGCCCCCGCATTTCCGCTCTCATACGCCCTCTCACGGAACTACCAGGAATAATCCCTGTTTGAGTGAATTGGTCGCGAAAAATCATATTCAAATTGCCACTTTCTTCTCCAGCAGTTGCTCCTACATGGAGTGGCGCAAGTGTTTCAATAATGCCATGAAATTTTTTATACATTTAAGCTACTCCTTTAATATCTAGAGGTAAACACAAACCAGAACGAATTCTTACCCAAAGAAACCCGGTTAAGATAGTAAGTTATTGTTTTTAATACATAAATATCTATGAAAAACTCGGTTTCTCAGTTTGCCGATTTTTTTTATACATTTAAGCTACTCCTTTAATATCTAGAGGTAAACACAAACCAGAACGAATTCTTACCCAAAGAAACCCGGTTAAGATAGTAAGTTATTGTTTTTAATACATAAATATCTATGAAAAACTCGGCTTCTCAGTTTGCCGATTTTTTTTATACATTTAAGCTACTCCTTTAATATCTAGAGGTAAACACAAACCAGAACGAATTCTTACCCAAAGAAACCCGGTTAAGAAAGTAAATTATTGTTTTTAATACATAAATATCTACGATAAACCCGGTTTCTCAGTTTGCCGATTTTTTTATACATTTAAGCTAGTCCTTTAATATCTAGAGGTAAACACAAACCAGAACCAATTTTTTTCAGACTAATACCTTCATTGGGAAACCATTCTTCCGGCCATTCCCACCAAGATTTATCTAGGGGTTCTTCTAATACATAAACACTACCTGCGGGTACTGCATATCTACCCCTACTTAAGCGACCTTGAGTTCGATGGCGATAAGGTATGGCTTTATCTGTTAGCATTAGTTTTATTTTGGGAAAATCTGAAGTTTGGGGACTCCGAAATGACAATCTATTAGAACCCCAAACAGCAGGTGTAATTAGAGCAAAGCTCTTTTTTATTGGCTGATTTAATAGTTTAATAATTAAATCATCTTTTGAGATTTTTATACTGTTAATTTCAACTACATGGTTCTCACCTCCAAATTTATACCAACCAGATTCTAAAGAATAGGTAGAAAGATAAATTAAAGATATATCCTCTGGTATTTGTACGGCATTTTCTAAAAATAATCCATTTTCTTCTCTCCCATGACGTTCATCATCTTTCATGTGAGGGTGAAGCATTGGTAAAAACTCCCAAGGATTTTTTGCCATTGATTCGTTACTTACAATATTTTTGACAGGTCGATTCCAATCATTTATTTTCAACCAATTATAGTCTGGTTTAATTTCTTGTTTTTCTTCCCTGTTATCTTCATTGCGACACCATTTATCATCCTTTATTATCCATTCATCTCTATCTTTTTTCTCTCCGCCAATAATTTTTGTCCAAGGCATAGGAATATACAATGTCTTGGGAAAAGTTTCTGCAACCCAAAAAGGACCTGCCACATAAAGATTTTCCTTAAATTCTTTATTAGCTAATGTGTCTTCATTTTGATTATTATAGCATTTAGCACTTAATATTAATCCCGAAAGAGTCGCAGCATCAGGAGGAAACTTAGCTCGAGAATGTCCTACTAAATTTTCTGGTGATAAAAATGCTCCTGAACTACCATACATTAAACCCAAAGGTTTCACTTTTATGAGATATTTAAACATATTTTTAGTACTCATAGATTGAAATTATTCAAGTAAAAAAAACTATTTTATATTAACTAATATATAGTTTAATTGAAAATAATCAAGCATATTTTAAGAGTAATTAATACCTTCTATTTTCGGAAATGATATAAACTCAATTTAATCAGGACTTACGGAGGCAAACTGATAAACCCAGTTCTTTGTAGATATTTATGTGTTAAAAACAATCATTTACTGTAGAAACCGGGTTTCTTTGGGTAAGTCCTGTTAATATCAAGAACACATTTGCCATCCTACTAAAATCAAATCGCTAATCCAATTTAACAACTTTTCTGAAGAATTATCATCTACTAACTTTTTACGATCTTGTTTAATTTTATCACCCTGATTTTGAAAATAAAGATTAATTAAAGCCAAAGCCAATTTCAAATTTGTATTTTCAATTTCTGTATTGTTACTTTCAGGACGAGGTTTGATAGCATGTCGAGCTTTTAGTTGCTCTAGATCGTTATAAACATGTGTCCAATTTTTGCCTCCTTCTCGATCGCGATAATCATCTAAAATATGCAAATAATCCCATGGACAGGTCCAGTCTATAAATCTGCCACTGTTAAATAGAACTCTAATAGTGAGGCGATCGCGCCCTAATTTTTTAGCTTTTTTCTCAGCCGTACGACAATGTTGCAATACATCCCGTTGTGGTACGCTTGGGGCCGCCCAAACAAAACCCACACTCAGAGTAATATCACAACCATGCTTTTCCCACTGTTCCGGTAAAGTCTTCAACCATTCCAATGCTTCTATAGGTTGAACCGGGTTTTGTGGGGTCCTGTAGATCACACCCAAAAAGTCATCCCCACCAGCATAAATAACTCGTCCTTGCTTTACTTTTCGAGGGTTATTAAAACCATTCATAAATTTCCTACCCCATTCTCGCATTTCCTCACTAAAATGTCTAATTTTTTCTTCCGCATCCGGTAACTCAGCTAGCTTTTTCAAATACTTTCCCACTCTATCCCCATCTCCCATAAACCAACCAGTCCATTGTCCCGGCTGATTTTTTTCTGGTTCTGGTTTTCTGACTATATCTGTAAAACTTTCTAGATAACGTAACTCTAACCTTTTGCGGATTTGATGTTGAGTAACCAGACGTTTTGTAAGTTCGGGAATACTGAGGCGTTCATTGGGGTCGATAAATTTGCCTTCTATTTCTTCTTCTTTCTTGCTGTTAGCATTTTTTGTCTCTAGTTTCTCCGCTAGAATTTCGTAAAAATTGTCAATATTAAGCTTTTCATCCTCATAATTTAAGTTTATAGGGTTTCTGTCCTTATCAGCTAATCCTGGCCAAGCGATCGCATCAGTACCAGTAAGACTAGAACTTTCTCCTATCCAATTTGTTGCAGTCCAATTTCGAGATAATTTGCGATCTTCCAAATCTTCCATAGCTTCTGGAATAGTATTTCCGGCTCCCCAGAATATTTCCCAAGTATGATTTCCCCATAATAGCCATTCTCGTTGCCAAGTATAATTTATTTTAAGAGTTGTTTCTGGAATAGCCTCTTGAATCCAATTTTGACATTCTGTTAATACTTTTTTCCATTCTACTAATATAGTAGTATTTGTCCAATTTTCTAACCATTCTTGAAATTCTTGATTATTACTATCAAAGTAGTTATTTTTAAGTAAAATTCGGTTAGGCATTCCAGTAGGAAAGTCAGGCATTCCAGGAGAAATAATATCTATGTTGTGAGCTAAAGCTGCTTTAACTAGTCTAGCACTGAGATGAGAAATAATAATTGACCCACCGTATAAATCTCTAAGTTTGCGGGACTTTTCTATAAAATCTTGTACTGGGGAAAAGGTTGTGGCTGCATATACTGGCATTGGCTAATTTTTCTCCTTAAGTTTAGTATATAAAACAATTAATTTCATGTCTATTGAATCATATTATATGCACCAGAGGTATTTGATATTATATGCACCAGAGGTATTTAATTGTTCATTTAATTGGGGTTTATAACTTGGTTAATTTTTTTGACATTTTCAGAGTAGCATGATTTTTAGGATTTAGCAAGTGTTTTTGTGCGAATAACAATATATTATTTCTTGGCAGAAATTATGTCTATCAAAAGGCCATTGGTGAGATAGTGGGTTAAGTGTCTCCTATTTGTGAAGAAAGTTTAGGTGACTTTGTTTATGTACCTCTACCTGGAATTAGAATTGATGGAGAAGTTGCGATCGCCTTTCAATAGAGAATCTTGGAA
>JAKQYE010000251.1 GCA_023356605.1 Trichodesmium sp. MAG_R02
TTTCGATGTAACTTACTAAAGGATAAAGGTTTTGAGATTAACTATAGTAAAGTCATTCCTGAACATATTTTTCCCTGGAACAAGTATGTATTGTATCCTCAAAATCAAGTATTTTATTATCCTTGGCCTCAGACAAATACTTTTGTAGAAAATTCAGAAATAAATTGCCCAGAAGGAATACCTCAAGAACTGACCGTTGAATATTGGTTTAAGCAAAATAATGTTGTTTTTCATCCTAATTCAGAACATTATTTTCGACCAAGAGCAGGCCGAATAAAATTTGAGACAATAGCAGAAGGAGATGATAAAAAAAAATCTTATAAACGTCTTCATCGATGGCGTTATTCTCCCACTGCTTGTTATGGAAATAATGAAGTTCATTTACATCCATATAAAGTTCGTCGTCTTTCTGTAGCAGAAGCATTAGCTATCCAGTCTTTACCTAAAAAATTTGCTTTACCAAATAATATGACTCTCAGCCATAAGTTTAAAACTATTGGTAATGGAGTACCATATTTAGCGGCTCAAGGAGTTGCTAAAACTATTCTTTATTTCCTCGATATGAAGAATGTCAATTATCAAGAAGACTTGAGTCATCAATTAGAATTACCTCTAGTTTATTCTCCAAAAAGTAAGTATGTGGTTTGACTTATTTAATCACAAAAAGATCGCATCTTTAACTAAGTTAATTAAATCTTGATAGTTGTAATCTGAACACATATTATCAACACTTTTAAAGTCTTTATTTAAAGCAATACCATGAGGTGGAATACCTTGACTAAATATTCTTTTATCTGAATTAGACAAGTTTTCAGCAGTTATCATATAATACTTCCATATTTGTCCTGATCTATAACTGATAGCTTTAATCATAGCGGTTTCATACAAAGCTTGATAACGACGGTCAGGACGATTTCAGACTTTAACAGAGATAACAGCTTTTACTTCTCTAGCTTTAAGTTTACCTTTTAATAAATCATAAATTTCTACCCCTAAATATTCTGGTTGCTGTGCTTGTAGCTCTATATATGGGTACATTAGTTGGAAAAAATTCTCATCTTCTATTACAGAGATAATGTAATCTGGACTTGAGAAAAAGATTCTTTTTTTAATTTTTTCAATATTTTCCAGAGGATAATTTATTTGAAATTTAAGGATTCTAAAAAGTTTAAAAAATTCAGCTTGAGTTTCATCTCTTGAACTAGGGAGCCTAAATATTATTACAGCGGCCTGGTGTTTTAAATAAGAATCAAGAGCTACTTGAGCAAATAATCCAGTTACTATAAATTGATGGCATCTCCCTTTTTAATTATTGAGCGCTCCTGTTGTTAATTGAGCTATTTTTGTGTCATGTTGTGTTTGATAATTTTCAAAAGCTTCTTCTACCATAAAAACAATCCACTTTAAGACTTGAACGACTGAAGTATCTAGTTTGAGTCTTTGTTGGATTTCTAGATACAAACTTTGATAAACTTCTGTACTATTAATCTAGATTTTCTGCTCACGTTGTCTGCTGACTGTTGAAAACCAAGAATCATTCATCACAATAACTAAATTTTTTTCCCTAAATTTAACTTCTTAAAAGCCTAGAACAAGAAATATTCAATTTTTTTTGTAGTGAGATTAAAATATCTAATTCTGAAATACTTTAGTTTTTCTATCTTAATATTTATTTCTCAATAAATATAAGAAAATTGAGCAAGCTAGAAAGTTTCAAGTTCGGCATAACTCCCATATTCTTTCAGTAAGGGTAAAAAACATACTGCTCGAAATCTTGGGGTAAACTATTTAAAGAAAGGATGATATTCTGTTGAAAAATCTATAGGACTCAAACAAATTATGACATCTTATGCTACTACTACTGCCAGAGCAGAAATGAGTGAAATTAGGCGTTTGAAAGGTTTACTACCACCAGAATTACAAAGTTGGGTAATGGTTGAAAAATCTCTTGAAGTTAATCCCTCACTTATTCGCAGTGAGGAAATAGGCAAAGACCAGGTAGAAATATCCATTGACCTAGTACGTTGGGAACAACTGGCACTAGACCAACGTAATTTATTATTCTGGCATGAAGTGGCCAGAATTCAAAACGATACAATTTTGAGGGATGGTTGGGAAATGGCTGCCCTTGCCATAGGTTTAGGAGGTGCTGTTGGTGAATTATGGGTACAGGATGGTCTACTTTTGGTTCTGGCCTTCGCTTTGTGTGGTGTATCTGGGTATAGACTCTATCAGAAAAATAATGGAGAGCGTAATCTCAAAGAGGCAATAGAAGCAGATGATAAGGCGATCGCCCTAGCAACTCGTTTTGGTTATTCACTCCCCAATGCTTACAAAAGTCTAGGTAGTGCCCTGAAAACTTTAATCGAAGAAACTCCCAAGAAACGGCAGAGGGCAAAATATGAAGCACGACTTCAAGCTCTCAAACGTAGTGCTGCTAAAGCTAAGGCTAGAGTTAAGGGCAGTCGTGAAGAAATACGTTCTGAAAACATATATAACTAGACAGGAGATATTGGGTGGGTTCGCCGGAAACTAATCAGAAGTAATACTAAACCTGGTTGTTATACACCTTTTATTTTTAGAGTCTAGGCTTCTAATAGAAAAAGAATTAAGCTAATTTTTATAAAGGGGTTTTTATCGCCGGAGTCAGTATAACAACCCACTCAAATTTATCTTGGTTATTTTGGTGTTATTATGGATATATAATTGGATGAATAAAAATACAAAATGCTTTTTCAACAAACCCTAAATAGATTCTATATATCTGGGATTGCTATAGTATATTATACAACATAAGAACCAAAATTTCATGGTTGGCCAAACCTCAGAAACAAATATAAAAGTTACTTTTAGGGAAAAAATCCCTGTGATTAATTTGCCTCTTCGTTTTACGGTCTTGGAGGCACAATCATTTAAGCTAACTTGCCAAGAACTTTTGTCTCAAGGAAATACCACAGGTAAAATTATTATTGATTTTAGTCAAACTAATTTTTTGGATAGTTGTGGTATTGGGTCCTTGGTGACAAGTCTCAAGACAGCAAAGAAAAAAAATATAGATTTTGTTCTTTATGGGGTTAATTCTCAGGTCATGGGCATATTTTCCCTAGCTGGATTAGATCAGATTTTAACTATTGAAAAATCTACACAACTGGAGGTTGAAAGTAACCAGAAACCTGAAGAAAATCAACTTCCTGTTACTCATTCTTCCGTTCAATCTTGGGTGAAACGCCTGATTGATATTGTTGGCGCTTTAGTAGGATTATTTATTACAGGTATCCTCTTTATACCAATAGCTATTTCCATTAAGTTTGATAGTCCTGGTCCGATATTTTTTGGTCAAATACGCTGTGGTTGGATGGGAAGGCGTTTCCGAATGTGGAAATTTCGCTCTATGTGTGAAAATGCAGAACAACTTAAGGGTCAAATTAAAAATCAAGCTCGAGGTGCAATTTTTAAGAATGAAAATGATTCAAGAATTACTAAAGTTGGTAGCTTTTTGAGGCGAAAGAGCTTGGATGAGTTACCCCAGTTTTGGAATGTATTAAAAGGAGATATGAGTTTAGTTGGAACTAGACCTCCAACTCCTGATGAAGTAGAACGTTATGAGATTCCTCAATGGCAACGTCTAAATGTTAAACCTGGCATGACAGGAGAATGGCAAGTTAATGGTCGTTCTCAAGTGAAAAATTTTGAAGATATTATTGGCCTTGACTTAAAGTACCAAAAAGATTGGAGTCTAATGTATGATATAAAGTTAATTATTAGGACTGTAGTAATTTTATTTAGGAAAAGTAGTGGGGGTTGCTAAAGTTATTTAAGATATTTACCCTTGGGGTTTTTATCTTTGGGGATGTTCAGTTATTAAAACTAATTTATCAGTTATCAGTTGATCTCCTAGGTCTTTACTGTGTTAAGTATTGAGGAAAAAATTTAAAAACATGAATTCTAATCTTTTTTATATAGTTTATCTTTGATTATTTATGGTATCAAGACAATGAATATTGACTAGAATAGGATTTAAGGTAGTAGGTTAATTTTTTTCCTGAGAATTCAGCTTTAACTAATTAGAGATACTAAATAGGGCGTGTTGATTAAATATAAAAGTCTTGACACCTAAAGACTAAAGCCTTTTTGTGCAATTTAAAAAATGCCGGGTTTTCAGTCTTTCAAGCTTAACCGTATTAGTATTCTGGCTGACCATAGCAGAGGATAGCAAGATACAAATATATCCGACCACCTCCTCTCCTCTACAAATTCTCTGTTTCTCTACGGGGACTCTTTTATCCCACATTCCGCACTTCTTAATATTAAATTGATAAGTTTTATTTATCTATCGTCCCGAGTTCTTTCCTTGAAAACCTTATAGCTATGGGTATTAATTTCCACTATCATAAAGAATTGTAGCTAATTTTCTCATAAAAAATTAGTTATTGATGAAATTTATTGATATTAAGTTCTAGAATGAAGTTTCTTCGTATCAGTCTATTTGAAAATGTAAATATACATAAAGATATATGAAGAGCTGCGGAATGTCGGTTTTATACGACGTCCCTACTCACAACCCTAGTTTTATCCATGGTCGGGGTTGGGAGTAGTCCTCCTAGTACTTAAAAAGAATTAGAGAGCAAACCCTACATAGATAATAAAGTTGACAAGTCAATTACTCTGAAATTTTATATTAGAGTGACATTGTACAAAATCTTGCTTTTAAATCTTGAGTTCTGAATGCCTGAGTTCTACCAAAAAGTATTACTGCCTTGCAGAGTAGCAAAAATAATTAGTTAAACTATGCGCATTCTTATCTATTCCTATAACTATAACCCAGAACTAATTGGTATTGCACCTCTAATGACAGAACTTGCAGAAGGTTTTGCTAAACGTGGACATCAAGTTCGCGTGGTGACCGGTATGCCAAATTATCCTGAACGTAAAGTTTATGATGGGTATGAAGGGAAGTTTTTCCTGACAGAAGAACAAAATGGTGTGACAGTTCAACGTAGTTATATTCATGTCAGAGGTTCTAAACTTGGGGTTTTAGATAGGTTATTGTTAGATGGTAGTTTTATTGTTTCTAGTTTATGGCAAGCTTTTAATGGTTGGAAACCTGAAATAATTTTTGCTACTACTCCTCCTCTATTAATTTCTTTACCAGTTAGTTTTTACGGATTATTTTCTAACTCTTCTGTGGTATTAAATATTCAAGATATTGTTTCTGAAGCTGCGGTAAGAGTTGGGTTATTGAAAAAAGATAGTTGGATAATATCTGTAGCTCAAGCAGTGGAAAAATTAGCTTATCTTAAAGCTACTAAAATTAGTGTTATTGCTGAAGATTTTGTTACGAATTTAGTAGAACAAGGGGTTAATAAAAATCGTATTGTTTGCATTCCTAATTGGGTAGACCTTGATTTTATTAGACCTCTGAATAAAAATAATTCTTTCCGAGAAAGACATAATCTTCAAGATAAGTTTGTAGTTATTTATTCTGGGAATATTGCTTTAACTCAAGGTTTAGAAACAGTGGTTAAAGCTGCTGCTAGTCTCAAAGAAAAATCAGAAATTTATTTTGTCATCTTAGGGGAGGAAAGAGCACGTCAAGAATTACAAAAATGCTGTGATAATTATCAAGCAGATAATATACTTTTACTGCCTTTAGTACCACGAGAAAAATTACCAGAAATGTTATCTGCTTCTGATATTGGTTTAGTAATACAGAAAAAGACTGTTACTGCTTTTAATTTACCTTCGAAAATTCCTGTTATTCTTGCTAGTGGTCGTCCAATAATAGCTTCTGTTCCGAATACAGGTACAGCAATGAGAGTTGTTAAAGAGAGTGGTGCTGGAATAGTTGTTACTCCAGAAGATTTTCAAGCTTTGGCACAAGCAATTTTAGAATTATATAAAAATCCAGAAAAACTTGAGCAACTAGGTCGGCAAGGGAGAAAATATGCTGAAGAAAATTTTGGCTTAAAAACTGTTTTAAATAGTTATGAAGCTTTATTTGCTGAAATTTTATCCCATCAGGAAAGAGGAGAAAAGAAGAAAGGAAAAGGTTGATTATTAATTTTTTTTGTGTTGTGCTAGTTATTAGGGAGTAGGCAGTAAGATAGATGATTCCAAGGATAGAGAACAAGCCAAAAATGTTTATGGCGTCACTTTAAAAAATGCTTTCTATACAAAAAAAAAATTATTTATTCACATTCCTAAAACAGCAGGTAATTCATTTCAGAATGTTCTAACTTACATTCCGCACGTCAAAATGTAGTATATTAGATATGCTATTGAAAGCCTTGCCTGATAATAACTCTGAAGTTTGTCAGTAAAAATACATATTACAGAAACTATTGATAGTTATTAGCAATAACAGAGGCTGTAATCCACCTTCTTCGTTAAAAATACCCTTGTAGTATACTTGAAGTGCGGAATGTGGGTTCTAAAGCATTACTCTGAAGATAAAATAGTTTGCTTTAACCCTTGGCGAGATGGTGTAGAAAGATTTAAAGTAAGAAATAAAAATTTTTCTCACATACATAAACACTCGTCTTTACTTGACCACTATCAAGTTTTGTCACCAGATGTTTTTCATTCTCTTTATAAATTTGCCGTTATTAGAAATCTTTGTAAGCTTTCCATATAACTTCCCTGTTGTTATCTACTATAATCATTTAAGTTATGATTAAGATGAGGCTTTCTTGATGTGAAATAGTTTCGGGTCAAAAAGTGTTTTATTCTTATTGAAAATAGCTATAACTACAAAAACTGCCATCATTTTGGAATTTTTCAAAAATTAACTGTTTTTTTTTAAAGTAGGGGTAGGTTTTCATTTGAGTAAAATTTCTAGAAAACCTACCGCTAAATTTTTTTAATTCCGAAGAGACTAGAATTAATATTACTTACTTGGAGCTTTAAGGTATTTATCTCCGTTTTTCTTGTCTTTCTCTACGTTTTCATTTTCCTTGTCTTTCTCTACGTTTTCTTGTATTTCTCTACGCATTTCTCTACTAATGGCATAACTTGATCAACATCTTTCCAGCCGAGTATTTCTGTCACCTTTTTCTCTAGGTTCTTGTAAGTCCTGAAAAATTCAGCTATTTCTTCTAGTCGATGAGGTGCCACATCCTTAATAGATTTAACTTTAGTGTAGCGTGGGTCCTTATCTGGAACACAGAGAATTTTTTCATCTCTATCTCCTCCATCAATCATCTCTAACATACCTATAGGCCTTGCTGGAATAACACATCCAGGAAATGTTGGCTCATCCATAATTACCATTCCATCAAGGGGGTCACCATCGTCTGCTAGGGTGTTAGGGATAAACCCATAATCATAAGGGTATCGTACAGAAGAGTATAATACACGGTCAAGGGCAAAAGCTTGTAAATCTTTATCAAATTCGTATTTATTTTTACTTCCGCCAGTAATTTCTATCAGAACATTTATTAGTTCCGGTTTTGGTTGAGCTGGAATTAAGGATAAATCCACAATATTTCTCCATGTTAACTAAAAAGAGTATATCAACATATGGGTTGAGTTTTATAGCTGAAGTTAGAAGGGGCGAAGTTAGTAGGGGCTTTCTGGTCATTCCCCCGCAAATTCCCAACACAGACTAAATTTGAGAGGCCCGATAATGTCCTAAGCACCCTGGTTTGCTATACAATAAATATTTCTGCCTTTTGTAAGTAATCAATTTACTGAAGTTGTACAGTAAAAGTTCTGATTAGAAAAATTGATTTATCTGGGAACCTCCTCCGAACAGATGATTAATATTTAACTAAATATCAGACAATTTTATTTATCTAAAGGAGGGAAATTAGATGAAATACAAATTCTCTCACTATCTCCAGTAAATGGCATATTTTTGACGATATTTCTGTTTTTTATACACGAGTAAATTATATGTTATTACTTTCAAAATCTTGGGGAATATATGGTTCAATAATAGTTTAGTATCATCGAGATTTACTTTTAATTCTGAGAGTTTACAATATTTTTTTACCTTGTTTAATCATCGTCGATCTTTTTTGTCTCAAAACAAAATATACATCAAGCTTCTGATATTTTTTCAACCAGTGAAATAGAAAAATACTATAGAACTCTCTATCTGCTGTCATCATCATTTTCTGGCCTTTTAATAATCTTATAACTGGACGAATTACTGCTTTTTCTTCGGTGAAATTACTACCTCCTTTGTGAGTTAAAATTTTCCAATATAATGGTATGGCCTTCTTTTTTCCAGCTAAACTAATCATTAATATATTAGTATTTTGTCACTGAGTTATATCTAAAATTAAGACTAATTCTGAGAAAATATTAAATAAATTTTCTATTATTGTTTTTACTAAAGGAAACCAAAATAAAGCTAGGCTCAACTCTTTTAA
>JAKQYE010000252.1 GCA_023356605.1 Trichodesmium sp. MAG_R02
TCTTCAACATGATATATTTTTGTTTTATTGTCAGTATCTGGGTCATAAATCCCATTATCTATAATCCATAATTGTTCAGTCCTCGATTAAAATACATACAATTAACTATTCCTATACAACGAGCTTCGTAGCTGATAGAACGCAAATAACTTTATGTTAATTACCATTATATTGTCTAGGTGCAAACACTAGAATTAGTCAAGTGTTTGTGTTTAGAGCGGTTTTAGATAATAGCACCTTTCTAACTATAGCACAAAGCCTCCCTAAAAGGGGTAGCTTTCAACCCAATTTTTCGGTAAGTAGTCAAACAAAATGAATTATATATCTACAGCTGTTGTTAAATAGGTAAGCCAAACTAAATTATTTTTGATATGCTGTTGTTAAATAGGTAGGCCAAGCTAAATTATTTTTGATCTACTTATAAATTATAAAGTATATTTTTTCCCTACTCCCTACTCCCTAATCCCTAAAAAATGTTAAATTAATTTTGCAGAAGTACTTAAATAGTCAGCAAAAATAAATTTATTGGATTTATGATAAAAAATTTTTCACAAATTCCTCAGCAACTAGTACCATTACTAACTACAAAAAAATCTCCATCAGAAAAAAATAAACTACCCTATTGGAATAGATACGGGCGATATTTATACTGGCGCTTTACCCGAATGCAGGGAACTCCCGAATATATTGCTAGAGGTTTAGCAGTAGGAGTCTTTGCCGGATTATTTCCTATCTTTGGTCTGCAAAGCATAGTTGGTATAGCAATAGCGACCCTGTTACGAGGTAATAAAATTGCCGCTGCTGTTGGCACTTGGGTAAGTAATCCCTTAACTTATTTACCAATATATACAATTAACTTTCAAGTTGGTCAATGGTTACTTCAGTCTCAAGAAGAGTTTGTACCTGAAAGTATACTTTCATTTTCAGACTTAATGCAATATGGAACTCAATTTGTGACATCTCTATTTTTAGGTTGTTTAGTAATGGGTATAATTAGTGGGGTATTAAGTTATTTCATTGGATTAAAATTAATTAGATTATGGCGTAATGATCGCCGAAAAAAATTATATTCAATTGTAGGAAGTACTGATAACTGATAACTAAATAATTGTCTAAACTCTAAATCATCTGAGCTTTTTGAAAAAAAATTATGGACTTTATTGAATTATCATTCCTTAAAAAAATACTAGAAAAATTACAGCACTTTGGAAAACTAATTAGTACAGTAACAACAGTGAGTAAAATTTTTTTTAATTTGCTTAGAGAAACACAACTTAATGCCTAACTTTAACAGTTTGGTAATTGTTTCCAAGTTTTTGGGCACAAATCTACAGATAAATATTTTTAGTTCCCACCATAGATGGTCGATGGGATTAAACTCTAGTAAGTAGGGAGATAGATAAATAACCTTAGTTCCCACAGACTCTAATATTTCTTCAATACCTTTGACTTTATGGACTTTAAGATTGTCCATAACTATAACCACTCTTGGCCATAATTTCGGTACTAATTCTTCCTGGATAAATTGTAGAAAACCTTCTCCCTTTTATCAAAGAAACTTATATTTTTTATTGTACCTAATAGTTATACAAAATGCTGTAAATTGCCTTCATAATAAAAATATCGTATAACATTTAACCAACTCAAAGCTATATATCTTGAACCTATATGGTATTGCCTGTTAAAATATTTATGTTAGAACTCCAGTTCAACTACAAACAAAAGAATTATTATAATTAATGTAGGACTTACAAAGTACGACTATATATAATGCGTGTTTAGTAATTGTTTCAATTTTTGACACTAGTATTAGTGTTTTTGCGTAAGTCCTATAATATTTATGTTAGGGCTAAATTCCAACTACAAACAAAAGAATTACTATAACTAATTACCATTACATGATATATACAGGAATTACGCAGTACCGCTATATATAGTGTATCTTTGGCAACAAATTCAGATATTTACACTACAAGTAGTTCTTTTGCGTAAGTCCTGATATAGTTATTTTAATTTAGATTGAGACATTTTTTTTTGCTATAACTCGCGTTTCAGCAGAAAAAGTTTTACATTCTTATTTGACATGACTGTAAGTCACTAGAAAACTATCTGGTCGATAAAAATATCACTATCAAAACTAAAACTGTAATCTGGCTATGGATACAAAAATTGGCAAAATTGTAGATAAACGGTATCGTTTTATCGAACCTATAAGTTCAAGTATTTTAGGACAAACATATCTAGCAGTAGATACCCATCGTCCGGGGTCCCCCCAATGTGTGGTAAGAGAAATTAAAGTAGATGATTTTACCTCAAAAAATCAAGAGATTATACTATCATTATTTAAAGAAAAAGTAGAAAAGATATGTAGTTTGAGTCAACACAATGGCTTACCGAATTTATTAGCTCATTTTGAAGAAAACAATAACATATACTTAGTTGAAGACTATATAGTAGGTATATTTTTATCAGAAGAATTAGCTGTAGGTAAATCCCTACTAGAATTAGAAGTAATTAAGATTTTAAAAGAGATACTAGAAATTTTAGTATTCATTCACAATGAAGGGCAAACTCATGGAAAAATTAAACCAGAAAATTTAGTTAGACGGATACTAGATGGAAAATTATTCTTAATTAATTTTGGGTTAGAAAAAGAAATCAAGAGAATTTTAGAGTTAAATGAGGAACCATTAATATCAGAAAATGACGAGCAAAACAATTCTTGTAACTCACTTTATATCCCACCAGCAGAAAGTCAAGAGGAGGTAGACAAAAAGAGTGATATTTATGCTTTAGGAATGGTTGCAATTCAAGCACTAACAGGATTATCGCCTCAAGATTTAGTGAAGCAAAAACAAATGAACAATATTGCAGAAATAGAAATACCTTGGGAGAATATCCAAGTATGTTCTCCAGCACTATCAGATATTATTGATAAAATGGTGAGTAGTCAGGGTAAACAAGATTATGAGTCAGCAACAGAACTGTTAGTAGAGCTAAGTAAGATTTCAGTATCTACTACAACCAAGATTATCTCAGAACCAGAAAGGATAATTACAGTATCTGTAGAAGAAGAGATGCCATCACTACCACCTGAACCTAGATACAAGAAAAAAAATATATTAATTGCTAGTTTAGGATCTATAACAATAGCAGGAGTAGCGATCGCTTGTCTCTGGCAATACCAATTTATAGCTAAAGCAGAAATACTCAGCAAACAAGGTCAAGAGTTAGCAAAACAAGGAAAGCAACAAGCAGCGATCGCGAATTATACTGAAGCACTCAAACTGAATCCAAGAAAGGCCTCCATTTACTATCAAAGAGGAAAATCTTACTATTCTCAGAGAGTTTATGAAAAGGCGATAACAGATTATACAACAGGGATTAAAATCAAAGCTAACTACAAAAATGCCTACTATCAAAGGGCTCTGGTTTATTATGAACTAAATGATAATGAAAAAGCTATTACTGATTTAACGCAAACATTAAGAATAAATCCTGACTATACCAAAGCTTACAACAAACGAGGGCTAATTTACTACGAAATTGGAGACTACGAAAATGCAATCCAAGACTATAGTCAATCAATTATACTTAATCCCAAAGATAGCAATATCTATATTAATAGGGGAATAGCAAGAGGGGCAACAGGGGATCTTGAAGGTGGAATCAGTGACTACACTCAAGCTATAAAACTAGATCCCAACAATGTACAAGCATATCATTATCGAGGTAAGTCTCGCTTTGAGATAGGAGACGATCAAGGTGCTATCACAGACTATAATCAGATATTAGAAATCAAACCTGATGATGCTGATGCTTATACAAATAGATGTAGGGTTTATCTCCATAAGGAAAATTATTCATCAGCAATAGCAAATTGTAAACAAGCAATAGAAATAAATCCCCAACATTTTCTAGCATACCATAATCTATGTATTGCTTATTTTAATCTAGGGGAATATCAAATATCAGTAGAAAACTGTAGTATTGCTATTGGTATAGACAATAAAAATGCAAAAGCTTATACAGATAGAGGTTTATCCCAGTCTGCTCGTGGCTATTTACAAGGAGCAATACAAGACTTTAGCACAGCAATCAAGATTAATCCTCAAGATGACATTAATTATAGTCATCGAGCAATGATTTTCTCAGAGATAGGAAACTATGATCAAGCTATTAAAGATTTTTCTCAGGTCATTAGATTGAACTCAAATAATGCCAAAGCTTATTATAATCGAGGAGTTATTTTGCATAAATTACAAGACCTACCAGCAGCAATAGCCGACTTTAGTAAAAGTGCTAATCTATTTTTCGAACAAGGTAAAATCAAAGATTATCAAAACTCACTAAATATGATTGAAAGAGTACAGTAATTATAGAGAGTATCCCATAGAGAATAGGGAGTAATTTGAAAGAGAAAAACATTTTTATTGTGGCTTTGGCGAGTAATGATCTTATATTACTATGTATTATAACAAATCCGGTTATCAAAAGGTACTTTTACAAATTCTCTTTAATTCTTGCCTGAGCAAAAAATAAGGTCTCAAGCTTCCCCTTTTAAGGATATGAAATGGATTTTTAATTCTATACTGAGTGATGTCACTACTGATAACTGATAATTAATAATAAAATGACCCTCGATCCGAAAGCTTCTATCTAAAGGTAATTTAGTATCATATACAATAATACTAACCAGTAAAAACAGTGAGAGACTTGATTTATAACCTAACTCTGTTCTCTATCTATTGCCCGTTCCATAATTTCACTGAAATTTATCTCAATAGTTAAGAAAAATAGTATAAAATAAATAACGAAATGTACATTATGAAAATAATTGGTCAACTGCTAGATGGACGTTACCGTATCGTTGAAGTCCTTAGTCCTGGTGCATTTGGACAAACCTATTTGGCTACTGATACTCGTCGTCCAGGACAGCCTCAATGTGTGGTTAAGTTGTTAAGGGCTCCTGACCATGGTTTAACAATAACTACTCAAAAAACTACTCACCGTTTGTTCCAGAAAGAAGCAGAAATATTAGAAAAATTAGGAAGACACCCTCAGATTCCTTTATTATTAGCTTATTTTGAACAAGATAATCAATTTTATTTAGTAGAAGAATTTATTCCGGGAATACCATTAAATAAAGAAATTATTCCTGGTAAACCTTGGCAAGAAAAACAAGTAATTAAACTATTATTAGAAATCTTAGAAATTTTAGGATTTGTACATGGACATGAGGTGATTCATAGGGATGTTAATCCATCAAATTTAATTAGACGTAAACCAGATGGAAAATTAGTTTTAATTGATTTTGGCTCAGTTAAAGAAGTTAGTCATCGTCTCGCCGAAGGAAATGGAGAAATACAAAGAACTATAGCTATAGGTACCCCCTCCTATATGCCCATGGAACAATTTCAAGGCCTTCCTCAATATAATAGCGATCTCTATGCATTAGGCATGATTGGTATTCAAGCTCTAACAGGTCTTCCTACTGGTGAATTGCCAAAACTACAAGACCTAAGTCCATCAAATCCTAGTGGCATACTCTGGCGCAATAAAGCACAATGTTCCTCAAATTTAGCTGATATCCTGGAAAAAATGGTGCATTACCATTATACTCAACGTTATCAGTGTACGGAAGAAGTTATCATAGCCCTCAAAAAAATTAACAGTGGATCTGAAAAAGTGACACCACTGGAACTACCTAAAACAACTGTATTTGAAATGGCATCCCGTTCATTATGGTTCACTTTATTTGGTTTTGCCAGTGTCGGCGTCATTGCAGTATTGGTGGTAGTAGTAAGTCTTTTAAATCGTCCCAACTCGAGGATAGCAGAGAAATTCTTTGAAAGAGGGGTTGAACTTGCTAAAAATGGTCAGAGACAAGAAGCAATTCAATTATTTGACAAAGCAATCAAATACACCGAAAGACCAAAGTATTTTTACGCAAGGGGGAATGCTTATTATGAGTTAGAAAACTACCAAAATGCTATTAAAAACTACAATAAAGCGACCTCTCTTAACCCCAGCTATGTGAATGTTTATTTTAACCGAGGTATGGCTTATTTTGATCAACAAAATTATGCTGAAGCAATTGATGATTTCACCCAAGTATTGCGCCTTAAACCTCAAGATGATGAAGCTTATGACAGACGAGGATTGGTTTACTATGAATCCCAAAACTATAGTAAGGCAATTGAAGATTTCACTCAAGTGATTAAACTGCGACCAAATGATGTAGATGCTTATGAGGCTTATGAGATTAGAGGGCTAGCTAAACAGGCTAATAATGATTTACAAGGAGCAATGGCAGATTATACCCAGATGGTTAACATTCAACCCGACGAAATAGGTGGTTATAATAGAAGAGGTAGGGCCAGGTTTTTCCTGGGAGATTATCAAGGTTCTGTAGATGATTATAGTCAAGTTATTAAAATAGATCCTGAAAATGAAGACGCTTATGCTAGACGTTGTAGCACATACTTGAATTTAGCAGAGTATGAAAAAGCTGTATCTGACTGCACTGAAGCAATTAAAATTGTTCCTAAAAATGGAATGGCTTATAATAATCGATGTATTGCTTATTTAAATTTAAAAGAGTATCAAAAATCTATATCTGACTGTACTCAAAGAATTGAACTTGAACCCCAAAATCCTGAAGGTTATACTAACAGAGGTGCTGCTTATGTTCAAGACAAGCAACTACAAAAGGCTATAGAAGATTATACTCAAGCAATAGGATTACGTCCAAACCAGGCTGAAGCCTATTCAAATCGTGCTAATATTTACTCTGAACAAAAAGAATATCAGCAAGCGATTGCTGATTATATTCAAGCTATTAGGCTTAACCCAAAATATGCCCGTGCTTATTACAATAGAGGATTAGTTAGGGTTAAGATGGGAGATATAAAAGGAGCAATTAGTGATTTTGAAAAAGCAGCTAAACTTTATTTAGAACAAGGTCATATAGGAGGTTATAAGGATGCTAAATACCAAATCGAAATGTTGAGATAATTATTGATAGCTTTAATGATTTAATTTTCGTAATATTCCAAAAAAAACTATTAGATAAAGTTAAAAATATTAGTCATACTGTTTTTTATTTTCACCAAAATTATAACACCTTTTTGTATTGTCATACTAGGATGTAATGCTATAGTTATTAAATAGAATAATGTCTGGAAAAAAAATTGTCACACTCTTAACTGATTTTGGATTAAAAGATGTCTACGTAGGTGTAATGAAGGGGGTAATTGCTCAAGTTAATCCTAATCTAAAAGTCATCGACTTAACTCATCAAATTCCTCCCCAAAATTTATTTGCTGCTAGATTTTGTTTGCAAAATGCTTATCCTTATTTCCCTTTAGAAACAGTTCATATTGCTGTTGTAGATCCGGGAGTGGGAAGTAGAAGAAGAGCGATCGCTATTCAACTACCTAATGGTTTTTTAGTCGGACCTGACAATGGAATTTTTAGTGGAATACTGGAAAATTTAGAAATACAAGATATCAAGGTAGTTACCCTTACTAACTCTGAGTATTGGTATGGAGACCAACCTAGTAGAACTTTCCATGGTCGAGATTTATTTGCCCCTGTTGCCGCTCATATTAGTAGTGGGGTGAAGTTAGAAAATTTGGGAGAAAAAATGAATCCAGAAAGTTTAGTGAAATTGCCTTTAAATGATATTATTTTCACAGATTCAGGTCTTGCAGGTTGTGTTCAGTATATTGACAATTTTGGCAATATAATTACTAATATTTATAGGAGTCATATTACTAGAAAAAATTGGTCGCTTCTTGTTAATAATAATAGGGATTTTTTACCAGGTAAAACAATCTGTAGTGGCCATACTTATGCTGATTGTAAACTAGGGGAGTTAATTGCAATTATTGGCTCTCATGGTTTTGTAGAAATTGCTGCTAATGGTGGTAGTGCTGAGGAGCAACTCAATTTAAAGTATGGGGATAAAGTTGAAATTCATTGGTTTTAAGTTAGTTTTTTTTATGTTTTTTTGAGCAAAAATGACTATTTTATCTGTGATAAACTATCTATAACTATAGTCATTCCGAATAAGAATGGGACACTTTTTCAGCCAAAACCCTTTAAAACCGAGAAAACCTCGTCTCAATTTCAACCAGAATGACTATATATATTATATTGAGAATAATTAATCTCAAATCCGGTAGCATCGATGTTATTCAGTCTTAAAATAATCAGGACTTACGCAGGTACGCTATATAGAACCCATTTGGTATCTCTTAAAAATTAAGCGATCGCTAACCTCTTAAGCATTAGTCGAATAAAACAAAGGTTAATCTTAGCAGTAGCATTTTC
>JAKQYE010000253.1 GCA_023356605.1 Trichodesmium sp. MAG_R02
GGAATTATCAGTTTTATGATCTCACTTGAAGTGACTAAAGACCATAAGTAATTATACGTAAATTAAATAGATATTCTCTTGTAACCTCTTGTAATACAATATGAAGTGCGGAATGTGGGTTGAATAGGTCGTGACAATTCAAAAACTAGAAATAAACTCCTAAACTATTGCCCATTGCCCCAAATTCTCATCCCAAAAAGCGGTAAAACTTTGGACAACATAAAAATAGGATTGTTATAGTAAATGACAATAACATTCAGATTATTTTTATGTCAACTATTAACTCAAAGTCTTATTTGATTTTATCTGATTTTTTTGTGTCATTTGCGACAATATTTCTTGGGTTTCTTTCAGGGATAGCATTGGAGAAAATATTTAATAAAAATAAATCATAAAAATATTAAGATAATCTAATTTCTCAGTCATTTCCAGAAAACACAGTTACATTAAATAGAAATACTTCTCGTTTTTTAAGCGAAAATAAATTATTTTAAGACCTGAATTTTATAGCAACTAATTTAAAAAAAGTAAATTTATAAAATAACTACAATGAAATTAATTCTATTTAATTTAACTACAATAAAACTATTTGATAGCCTAAGCATTTCTCAATAAATGCAATAAGTGCAAGAGAGCAAAAAATTACTAGGGCTTAATGTATACTAGATTAATAAGTACTGAGTATTTTCAACCTGACCATACCCAGAACAAATTATAGTAAGTATTATTAGGCCTGCTCAATAAATAATAAGTACTGAGTATTTTAATTTACTCAATAAATTTCATTCGACTCTATATTTGATTTATCTCAACTCAAGGTTATGCAAACATTCGTATTTATATGGTTGGGTCAAGTTTTTTCCCTATTAGGTTCTAGCCTGAGTGAATTTGCTCTAGCAGTATGGGTATATCAAACTACAGGCTCAATTACCCATTATGCTTTATTGTCTTTATTCATTCATCTACCTAGTATTTTCATTTCACCATTTGCTGGTGCAATGGTAGATCGTTGGAGTCGTCGTCAGGCAATGATTGTTAGTGACTCCATTACTGGAGTAACGGCATTAGCAATAATGTTCTTAGTATTCTCCCAACAACTACAAGTTTGGCATATCTATATAGCAGTGGGCATTAGTTCCGTTTGTAACGCTTTTCAATGGCCAGCTTATATATCTGCAATCTCCCAACTTGTTCCTCCACAACATTTGAGTCGTGCGAATGGCATGGTACAAGGTGCAATAGCAACAGCAAGAATTCTTGGTCCAAGTATAGCTGGATTATTGATAATCAAAATTCATCTTCACGGCATATTATTAATAGATTTTAGTACCTATTTACTGGCATTTTTCACTCTGTTAAGTGTCAAATTCCCTAGAAGTCAGCAGAAAAAGATCAGACGAAAAGTAAATATTGAAGAGTTATGGCAAGAAGTTGTTTCAGGATGGAATTATGTAGTTGTCCATACTGGTTTGCGGCAGTTAACAATTTTCTTTGGAGTTATTTATCTAAGTGCGGGAGTATTGCAAGTTCTATTCTTGCCAATGGTGTTAAGTTTTGCCTCGGAAAAAGAACTAGGAATAGTGATGTCTGTTAGTGGCATTGGAATGTTGTTAGGAAGTGTCATAGTAAGTTTATGGGGATGTTCTAAACGAAGAATAGAAGGTATTTTAATATTCGTTTTTATCCAAGGATTATGTTTATTTATGGGGGGATTAAAACCTGCTGTAATTTGGGCTGCACTTGGAGGATTTGGCTATTTGTTTTCCAGGGCAATTGTTGTTAGCTTGAATCATACTATTTGGCAACAAAAAGTACCTCAATATTTACAAGGGCGAGTTTTTGCTTTGCAGAATATGATGGAAAAGTTTTTGTTGGTAATTACTCATCTAAGTGCCGCACCTTTAGTAGAGTTTATGTTTAAACCTTTGATGAGTGAAAATGGAATTTTGGCAGGTAGTGTAGGAAGAATTATTGGGGTTGGAGATGGCAGAGGAATAGCTTTGTTATTTGTATTGATGGGTCTATTGAATATTGGAGCAGTATTAGTTGCTTATCGTATTCCTGAGTTACGACGGGTAGAGAGAAAATTCAATAATGCTGATAGATTTCCAGTCAATGAAACTGAGACTGATAATACTAAACAAACTGTATTAATGTAGGAAAGAGTCAATCAAACTTTTTTCAAACCCCTGTAGGGAGATTCCATGGAACCTTCCTACATTCTTTCTTTAAAGTAGCAATTATTCTAGGAAGTTGCCTCCTAGAAATAAAAAAATAATTAGAAAGTAAGGGAAAACATATACAAAGGTTTTTAACTTTAAAAGAGTTGAGCATACCTTTATTTTGGTTTCCTTTAGTTAAAAAAAATCAGAGAAAATTTATTTAGTATTTCCTCAGAATTAGTATTGATTTTAGATAGAACGCAGTGGCAAAATACTAATATATTAATGATTAGTTTAGCTTGGAAAAAAAGGGCAATACCATTATATTGGAAAATTTTGACTCATAAAGGAGCTAGTCATTTAACCGAACAAAAAGCAGTAATTCGTCCAGTTATAAGATTATTAAAAGGCCAGAAAATTATGATGACAGCAGATAGAGAGTTCCATAGTATTTTTCTATCTCACTGGTTGAAAAAATATCACAAGCTTGATGTATATTTTGTTTTTAGACAAAAAAAAATCGACGATGATTAAACGAGGTAAAAAAATATTGTAACCTCTCGGAATTAAAAGTAAATGTCGGTGAAACTAAATTATTATTGAACCAAAAAATAACCAAAATCTTGAAGGTAAAAAAAAATATAATTTACTCTAGTATAAAAAACATTAATTACGTCAAAAATCTGTTATAGATAAATGGTATATTCTCTCCAATTTATCATCTCCTGAAAAGATTAAAAAAATATATAGCCAGAGAATGGGAATTGAAGCAATGTTTAAAGACTATAAAACTGGTGGTGACAATTCTTGTATCAGCTAAGGCTAATGAAATAAGATTAAATAATTTAATTTTATCAATAGCTATTTCATACACAATTAGTTCTTTTCAAGTCCAAAAAATTAAAAATAAAGGGGTTCAAGAATATATATCAAGAACTAATGAAAAAGGTAGAAAAGAAAGAAGACACAGTAGTTTTTTTGTAGGATTTTTGCCATGAACACTCATAGGATTGCTATATTTTTTTAATCTTTTTAGGAGATGATAAATTGGTGAGGATATACCATTTATCTACAACAGATTTTTGACGATATTTCTGTTTTTTATAATTGAGTAAATTATATGTTTTTACTTTCAATATTTTGTTTTTTTTTGGGTTCAATAACAGTTTAGCTTCACCGATATTTACTTTTAATTCTGAGAGTTTACAATATTTTTTACCTCGTTTAATCATGGTTAATTTTTTTTTCTCAAAACAAAATATACATCTGACCTCTGATATTTTTTCAACCAGTGAGATAGAAAAATGCTATGAAAATCTCCATCTGCTGTTATCATGATTTTCTGGCTTTTTAATAATCTTAGAACTCTAGGAATTACGGCTTTTTGTTTAGTTAAATTACTAGCTTCTTTATGACTTAAAATATGCCAATATATAGGCAAAACTCTTTTATTCCAAGGCACACTAATCATTAATATATTAGTATTTTGCCACTGAGTCCTATCTATTATTAATAATAATAATTATGAGTCAAATTTAAAAAAATTTTGGAGCATAATCTTAAACTTTAGGAAACCAGAATAAAGGTAAGCTTAACTCCTTTAAATTCAAAAATATTTGTATGTGTTTTCTCTTACTTTATAATTTTATTGGCAGGGGAAAATAACTACTTAATTTTGATATTTGTACAGTTTTATGTGCTGATGCTCACGTATAATAATATTTGTAATGTTACTAATTGATATGAACTCAATCTTCGCTTAATATGGTTTTGATAAAAGCTTAACATATTCACTTTTATTTATTTTTGTTTGTAATTATAGTCATTTAAAATAAGAATGGAAAATTTTTTCTGCTGAAACTCAGTTATAGCAAGAAATACTTGTATCAATCTAAATTAAAATAACTATACTAACCCTTTTTTATCATATTTTTAACTATTTCCAAAACTTTTTAAATGAATAAATAATCAACCCAGATGGTGGATAAGAGTGAGTTGGCGATCGCTACCTCCCAACCTCAAAATTCCATTCCTTTTTAAGTTGAATTATTATTCAATTTATTGTCTAAAATTATTACTATATCTACCATTAAGCTTATTTGTCACCCCGTGAGGTCCTGATAATATTCCAAAGCAAAATGACATTAGCTGATAATTCTCTAATTATTTTAAACTAACCATAGAATCACGTTCCGCCAATAAACGACGTAATTCTTTTTGTCGAGTGCTGTCTAGTGGAAAATTCCAGATTAAAAATGCTGCCAAAAGACTAATGGGAATAGGTACACAAATAAATATATATTTAAGCGCCTCAATTGTTCCGGTAGTATTTTCTACCCCAGGAGCAAAACCTATCCAATCTAAAATAGGATAAACCATCCCAACTCCCAAAGCAGAACCAACTTTAGTAGTCATGGTTAATAGTGAATAGTAAAGACCTGTGCGTTGTGTTCCTGATTCCCAGTTATCATGATCTGTAATATCAGCCATAATTGAGCGCAATAAAAATGCTCCCGAACCAGATTCGATACCGAAAAGAATATTAACTAGGGCATACAACCATAAATTTCCTGGTTGAACAAACAATAGACTCGCAAGGATTACACAACCATATATTTTAGCAACACCAAAAGTCCGATGCTTCTCCAACTTATAACTAAGACGCATCCACAGAGGAACGCCACAAAAACTCGCTATGAAATACAGTAAGAGCATCAAGCTAGACCATTGACCTACTTGCATGACATAAGTGACAAAAAAAATGTAGATTGAACCGACAATTCCCGGAGTCAGACCAATCATTAAATCTGCCAGTAGCACTCGTATTAGTAGTTTATTTTTTAACAGCGCAGAGGTTGACTTAAAGAAACTAAGTTGAGAAGATGGTGCTGCAGGTCTTTCTTGAACATTACTAACAGCGATCGCTACAGTAATAGGCAACAGTATAATTGTAAACCAACCCATAGCAGCAACTTTAGTTTCGCTATTAACCCCTCCAGCCTGTTCCAGAATAGTCGGAAGTATTAAAACAGCCAACATACCAAAAACTAAAGCAAATTCTCGCCAACCTTGAACTCGCGATCGCTCATAATAATCTGATGATAATTCTGCACCCCAAGACATATGAGATATACTCAGCAGAGTCCAACCAACATACAACAACAGCATCCAAAAAAGAAGATAATTTCCCGTGATTGGTGCTTCTGGCATAAATACTTTGTAAACGCAAATCATCAAAATAGGAACAGATAATATAATCCAATGACGCCGACGACCCAGAGGAGTTGTCACCCTATCGCTGAGAACGCCAAGAACTGGATCGGTCAAAACATCCCAAAAACGGGTAATCATAAAAACTGTGCCGACGAGAGAAAGGCCTAGTCCCATTTCTTCTGCATAAAATGGGGGAAGATAGACTATAAGAGGAAGGCCAAGAGCAGAAAGGGGTATTCCAGGAGAGACAAAGGCTGCAATAGTTTTTTTGGTGAGATTCATCTTGTTTGTTTATGGCTTTGGGTACAAAATAGTAAGATTACATTTTATAATAGACAGATAAATTAAAAATTATACATAGTTCTATATTTACTTAAGATTGTAGTCTTTAAATTCAGAAGATTTATGGCGAAATGTTAAAGAAGAATTTGTTTGGTGATACAGAAGCTTATTTGATTTTTGATGACACAGTAATTAATAATAAGTTAGGATATAATATTGAGCTTACACGACGACAATATAGTGGTAATGAACATCAAGTTGTTTGCGTTCTATCAGCTGCGGAGTTCGTGGGTCTTGGAATAGTTAATTGTGTATATTTTAATCGAGGAATGAACAATTATGGATTATAGATTATAGGATTTATGACCCAGATACTGATAAGAAAACAAAAATAGAAGAGTGTTGAAGAAATGATCCATGCATGGCCATAAATAATAAGAAAATACCATTTAAAACAGTATTAATGGATTTGGGTATGCAACACAAAGATTAATGGGATTAATAGATAATGATAGAAAAATTTACTACTGTCCTTTAAAAAATAATCGCGCGCGTTGATGATACACGAGGTGTAGAAAAATACAAAAAAGTTCAAGATTTAAATTGGAATGAAGCTGAAAAAAAATCAGGAAAAATAATTAAAATTAAAGGGTTTCCACTCTGCAAAAAGGTGAAAATATTTTGGATTATGTGTATCTGCCTACTGTTGCCGAATATATTGTTACTAATGACTAGACTCAATCATCACTCCAGGGCAAACGCATCTAATTTTTTTGACAAATGACCAATAAGATATAGTCATTCTGATTTAGATTGAGACAAAATCTTTTTGCTGTGAAAGGGTTTTAGCTGAAAAAGTATCCCACTCTTATTCGGAATAACTATAGTTGCAAAGAGAAACTATGCGATCGCGAAGCGGACTGGAAGTCTATCGCTTCTTAAATCACCATCAAAAAGTACCCAAACTTTTAACCGTCAAAACTATCAAATAAATTTCATAATTAATACTTAAAAAAAACTAATTAAAACTGAATATTATAGTTTCCTTGAGTATAATTTTTCTAGTAATAATAGAAATTTTTAACAATGAAACTCAAGCCAAAAAAGAGTATTTATGAGTATTTTAGTGAACTAGAAGACCCAAGGGTAGATAGAACTAAACGTCATCAATTAATTGATATTATTATAATTACGATAGTAGTTTAGATAATAATGCTGAAGTTTTAGCTGAAGCTATTCGTAGTCATTGGAGAATTGAAAACCAATTAAATTGGGTAATGTAGATGTTCAATTCCAAGAAGATGATTCTAGAATCAGAAAGGATAATGCTCCAGAAAATTTCGCAATAATCAGGCAAATAGCTTGAAATTTATTGAATCAAGAAAAAACTGTAAAAACCGGAATCAAAAATAAACGAAAAAGAGCTGGATGGAACAATAATTACCTCCTCAAAGTTTTATTCAGTCCATAATAAATTAGAGAATACAAACAAGGAAAAATATTCCCTAGAAGGATTTTATTTTACTGTGAAGCAGTAGATATAGTTGTTTTAATTAAGAAGGAAACAATTTTTTCCTGAAATCCTTTCATAGCAAGAAACCCTTGTCTCAATCTCAAGTGAAACGACTATATATTATTTATTTGGTAGTGGTGTACAAGTAGTGATTTTTACAGTTAGACTCCTGACAGTAAAAGGGGTTTACTTATGAATATCACTACATCTACAGGACTACCATTTATTTTACTTTGATTGCTTAAACATAATTGTATACTGTAGTTTTCACAAGAAAAGTCAAACAATAATATTTGATGCTCCTCAAAAAAAAAGTGATTGCAGACTATAATGTTTGGAATAAAACTCAAACATTATTTGCTTTTGATTTCATCAATCAAAGTGATTGCAGACAGATAGAACAACTATAAATACTCCCATATCAGGTATCGTTCAAGGTCTAGCGCGATTGCGGAGCGCAGAACGGAGTTTGATCGCTAACTCGAAAATAGCGCTTGTGAAGCGTGAGCTAAGATGTCTCACAGACCCCATTCTCGGAACCTAGTCTTGGTCATTTGTCAAAAAAATTAGATGCGTTTGCCCTGATCATCACTCTTATGATGTAGAGTTTGAATCTCAAACTCGATGGTATTTCGAAGATATCAATCGAGAAATTAAGCAATTAACAGGTAATGGACGCGTGGAGCGTGTCGTCTGCGAATAATTCAGAAAAATCATATTGCTTGTGCAATGGAGCGTGTGGAACTTGTTAAAAAGATTTGCCTCGAAAATAGGCCAAAGTATTTATCAAGAACAGCCATGAATTATTATCAAAATATCTAACCGAACAATTGAAATATCCTTCAATTAAAATGAAGGTTATTTGACTTAAACTACTATTGGTTTTTTAAATAAAACCCACATTCCGCACAACATAATTGTATTACAATAGGTTACAAGAGAATATCTATTTAATTTACGTATAATTACTTATAGTCTTTAGTCACTTCAAGTGAGATCATAAAACTGATGATTCCATCCTTATTGAGTATCAAAAAAAATGTCTTTAATAGAATCAATAACAGTTAAAAATCTTGACCACCTAGGAATAGTTGC
>JAKQYE010000254.1:0-3468 GCA_023356605.1 Trichodesmium sp. MAG_R02
AAAATTAAAGCTTTTATTACTTGTCCAGTAGCAATTTTTTCTCGATTATCTACTCCTAATTTTTGATTAATTAGTTCCACTATCCCTATCTCATCAATTAACCCTGCAACTATTCCTAGGTAGTCAAGATTTTCAACTGTTATTTCTTCTATTAAAGACATTTTTTTGATACTCAATAAGGATGCAATCATCAGTTTTATGATCTCACTTGAAGTGACTAAAGACTATAAGCAATTATACGTAAATTAAATAGATATTGTCTTGTAACCTCTCATAATACAATTCTGTTGTGCGGAATGTGGGTTACAACTGAAAAAAGCAGAAGCACTACGTCAAGTTCAAATTAAATTTATCAAAGGAGAGATTGAAACAAATTCAGAGGAATATAAGAAACCTTATTATTGGTCACCATTTATTATTGTTGGTAATTGGTTATAGCAATACAGGGAATTTTGGCTAAAGCCCTACTACAAACTTTAATTATAATTATTCAAGCGGACATGATCTGATTATATCTTTTGTGTAAGTCCTGCTAGATTTACTGTACGATCGCCTATTTAACAAATCTTCTTAACTTTTGACTTTCTCCCTTGGGGGGGATAAAGAAGGGATTGACTTTTGAGTATTGAAATAATGAAGCAAATTTTAACTATAAAACTGAAGTTTTTTTGAATAAAAATAGTTAAGGCTTCGCTCCCCGTATCCTATAGGGCTATAGTGCATATCGTCCGGCTTGTCATGCACTATATATAGTGTCTTTGCCTAAGTCCTGATGGTATGACTTTTCGGGCTTAACGGCATCTTTTACATGAGCACAACAAAGCATTAATAAAATTGAAATCCTTAGCAACCAATGACTTTGATTTGAGTTGATGGCTGAATACTGAATGCTAAATGCTGAATGCTATATCATTATAGGTAGTTATAAAAAATTAGGAGCTAGGTAAAATTATGTCGATAACATTATTAATAGTAACTACAATTATTAGTTGTTTGGCAGGTATTGGTTGTGCTTATTGGTTATTAGAAAACCGCTTAACAAAACAAGCCCAAAATTATAACATACAGTTACGAGAAGCCAATAAAGAAACCTATGACCTTAAACAAACATGGGAGCAAAAAATTAAATTATTACGTACAGAACATCAACAGAAAATTCAACAAGTAAGAAATAAGTTAGAAAAAAAAGAAGCAAAAATTAAATCTTTAGAAGCAGAACATCAAAAAAAATTGACAGAGAAAATTAAATTAGAACACCAATTACAAGTACAGATTAAATCATTACGAGCAGAACAAATACAAAAATTAGCATCTGCTGAATCTCAAACACAAAAAACTATCAGACAGTTGACAGATAAATATTCTCATCAAAAAAGAGATTTAGAAACAAATTATAAACAAAAAATACAAGAAAATAATAATTTTTGGCAATTAGAATATCAGAAAAAGTTTCAAGAATTAGAAAAAATTCATCAGGAAAAAATTCAAGATATTACAAAATCTTTAGAAGAAAAGTATCAGCAATAAATTACTAACTTAGAGAATGAACATGATAAAAAACTCATAAAAACTATTCAATTTTTAGAAGTAAAGCATAAAAATCAGATTAGGTAATTAGAAGAAATTAATTAAGAATATATGGTAGAAACTATGAGGTCTATAACTTCTCAAAATCAAAATCAGCTTCAGCAAAAAATCCAATTACTGAAGCAAAACTATGATACTCAGCTTCAACTAAAAATTGAATCTCTTAAAACTGAGTATCGACCTCAAATTAGACAACTTACAGAATTAGACTAACAAAAAATTCCGTAACTTTTTAATTAAATTTAGGGTATCTTGATAAGCTTTAAGTCTACCACCTTGCTGATAAAGTTCTCCTGCTTTTCGCAAATCTTTTATTGCCTTCAGAAGTTCTTGATTAGCCTTGTTATTATTTTTCATATTTTGATAAATCAGGCTATTTTGATAATAAGCATTAGCCCGATTATAATAGGCATCAGCATAACCTGGATTTAATTCAATTGCCTTAGTATAATCTTCAATGGGATTTGAACCTCTTATTATGTTCCGACCCTGACCTAATAAACCCTTAGCAATACCCCTATAAAAATATATTTCTGGACTATTAGGTTCCTTTTTTAAAGCATGATTAAAATTAGTGATCGCTTCCCAAGCATCCCCCTGATCTAAATAAGTTATACCCCTAAAATATAACTCTTCATAAGTTTGAGGATTAATGGGTAAAACAGGATTGCTATCTACTGGAGTATCATCCAAAATTAAGTCTGAAGGATTAATACCAGAAGCTGATAATTTTCTCATAAAACTATTAATAGGAACTGCCGCATTAAACCCTGTCTTAATTGGTGCTACATCCCCAGAATTAGTTTGAGCAAAGCCAAATTCTCCTTGCCCATGAATACCAATTACACGACCATTCGTATCAAAAACTGGACCCCCACTCATGCCACTCCAAGTAACAGCTTGATAACGTAAAGTATAGCCTTCTGGACGACTTTTAGGGCGACTAGTTATTAATCCTGGAGATAATTCTGGGGCTCTATCAGTACCAAATAAACCACCCGTTGCTGGATAACCAAAAACATATATTTGAGAACCAATAACTGATTGTTCAGAGTTACCTAAAGTGGCTACTGGATATATTTGTGAACTTTCAAATTTAAGTATTGCCAAATCTGCCTCATCTACAGTTGTTTGCAAGTTAACTACATCAATTACTTGATAGTCTTTTTCTTGATGAGTTCTCACACTATATTTAATTGTAGAATCTTCAAGGACATGGTTAACAGTAAGCACTGTGTAAATATTTCCATTTTTAGCAATTATTACACCAGAACCATCACCTAAGTTACTATTTATTTGTACTGTAATTGGTGTAGCTATTTTGGCTACTTTTTGAGGAGTTGTAGCAGTTACTGCTGTTGGGATAGTAATAACAATTGCTGCTACGGTAGCAGTACCTAATAAATAGCTATTAAGAGAATTACAATAAGACACTATCATAATTTTGCCAGAGGATAATCTTGATAAAGTTGAATATTTAAATGTTTATTTAGTATCTTGACATGTATTTATAGCAACGTGGGCTGGTATTTTTACATAATACAAATTACTGCTAATGTAATATGCATGAAAGTATTGGTAATAGTAGTATGAGCTTGTACTACATTTAAAAACAATAGTAATATGTAAATATGTGAGCGCTCATGGCTATAGATAAATTTGTTTTCAGAATTTACTTTCGTATAACCACTATACATATTAGTGGTTAATGACCGTTAACCACTACAAATAGTATATAGTCCGATATGTGTGTGTAATAGGGTTTTTCAAAAGTAATGCCACCCTTGGAAAGTGGTGAAAATAACTAGAAAAATTATAGAGGTTAGTTAACAAAAAAACTATGTTAATAAATAGTATTTAGAAATAGAAAGCTCAACCATA
>JAKQYE010000254.1:3568-8243 GCA_023356605.1 Trichodesmium sp. MAG_R02
GGTTTTTCAAAAGTAATGCCACCCTTGGAAAGTGGTGAAAATAACTAGAAAAATTATAGAGGTTAGTTAACAAAAAAACTATGTTAATAAATAGTATTTAGAAATAGAAAGCTCAACCATAGCATAGTTTTTGAGAATTAGTACAATTCCTGTCAATGTTATCAGTGGCAGATTATCTGGCTATTGGCCATAGGTTTTAATAGTGAAGAATTAGCTTCAGTAACATAGAGATGGATGGCAATAGTAAGAAATGATCCTTAAACGGTTCCAGGAAATAGAGGGAAAAGTAATTGGAGATGGTCATCACCAAAATTTGGGAGCCAAGCCTTGACTAGATGGCCAGTAACAAGCTCTACTACTAATCCAGTTTACAAGGAAAAAGTAAGGCAAACAGCTAACTCTAGCCGTTTTTTTTGTAGAAAACGACTCTATTAAATGACTTTTACAGTCTAGATTATAGCTGTATAAGTGATCCTACAAGTTTGGTACTATTTTAGCCATGTCACCCCACTAATGGGGCAATTTTCTAAGAAATTACACTTACTATAGTTTTTTGACACTGACTTTCCAACATCAAACCATACTCCAAACTTTCAACAACCGCCTGATAAGAAGCATCCAAGATATTAGTAGAAACTCCCACAGTCGTCCACCGTTGCTGGCCATTACTCGACTCAATTAACACCCTAGTATTAGCAGAAGTGCCTGCTCCACTATCCAAAATTCTCACCTTATAATCTGTTAAGTAAAAATTAGCGATCGCGGGATAAAAATTTCTTAATGCTTTCCGTAAAGCAGTATCCAAAGCCGAAATCGGACCATTTCCTTCCGCAACTTCCAGAATATCTTTACCCTCAACAGTAACCTTCACTGTTGCCAGAGAATTAGAAACCCTAGCACTCTCCTTATCCAAATGCACCTGGAAACCCTTAATCTCAAAGAAATGCTGTCTTTGCTCCAAAGCACTTCGCATTAATAACTCAAAACTAGCCTCCGCTGTTTCAAATTGATAGCCCTGATTTTCCAACTCTTTTAACTTATTCAAAATTTCCCGACAAGCCGGGTTTTGGCGATCTAGTTCTAGACCGAAACTTTTCGCCTTTGCCAACACATTACTCAAACCCGCTTGGTCAGAAATCACAATACGACGACTATTACCTATTTGTTGTGGTTGAATATGTTCATAAGTTAGAGGGTTACGTTCCACCGCCGACACATGAATACCACCCTTGTGAGCAAAAGCTGACAAACCCACAAATGGTGCATGGTCGTCAGGAGCAAGATTAACTATTTCACTAATACCTCGACTCGTCTGAGTCAGTTTTTCCAGTTGTTGTGACTGAATACAATCATAACCCAACTTAATTTGTAAATTAGGAATTAAAGTACAGAGATTAGCATTACCACAACGCTCCCCATAACCATTAATAGTTCCCTGCACCATCTCTACTCCTTCCATCACCGCAGATAAAGCATTAGCCACAGCAGTGCCAGAATCATTATGGGTGTGAATACCTAACTTAGCATTAGGTAACCTTTGAGAAACATCTGCCACTATTTGAGTAACTTCATGTGGTAGAGTGCCACCGTTAGTATC
This sequence comes from Trichodesmium sp. MAG_R02, assembly GCA_023356605.1. GTDB lineage: Bacteria > Cyanobacteriota > Cyanobacteriia > Cyanobacteriales > Microcoleaceae > Trichodesmium. The sequence goes on from JAKQYE010000254.1 coordinate 5,166, forward strand.
GCACAGAACTAACCATTTTGCCCCAGCATTTTTGGCAGCAGTTAACGTTTGTAAAGCATAATTAGGGTTATTTTTGTAACCATCAAACCAATGTTCAGCATCGTAAATAACCTGACAACCTTGAGTGCACAGATAGGAAATTGTATCTGAAATCATCCCTAAATTTTCTTCGAGAGTAGTTTTCAAGCCTTCGGTAACGTGCAGGTCCCAAGATTTACCAAAAATTGTTACCCACCGTGTACCCGCAGACAAAATAGGTTGAAGAGTAGGGTCAGATGCTGCTTGCTTTCCCGGACGACGGGTGGAACAAAATGCTACGACTTCTGCTTGAGTTAGGGGTTGCTCTTTGAGATGCCAAAAAAATTGTACATCTTTAGGATTTGCTCCTGGCCAACCGCCTTCGATAAAGGGAATCCCTAAGCTGTCGAGTTGGTGGACAATGCGTAGTTTATCCTCCAAGGACAGAGATAATCCTTCTCGTTGGGCGCCGTCCCGCAGAGTTGTGTCGTAAATCCAAATTTTGTTCATAGTGGTTGATGGTAGGTTTTAGGTGTTAGCTAGTATACTAGTATATTATACCAATTAGTTTTCCGGAAAAATAGAAGTTTTATTCAACTTAATTGAATATCTATCATTCGAGAGCCTACCATGAATATATAGAAATTCCTACTTACCCACCTTATTTTATTATATTAGTTTTTAACTGTTGATATATAATCAATTTTGGTCAATATAATCAGGACTTACGCAGTGCCGCCATATATAGTGCATTTTTGACAATAAATTCAGATATTTACACTACAAGTACTACCTTTACGTAAGTCCTGATAATAATAATTTGTTATGACTAAAATTCAGGCTCAGGATAAAATTATATAGTCATTTCAAATAAGAATGGAAAACTTTTTCTACTCAAACTAAGTTATAGCAAGAAAAACTTGTCTCAATCTAAATTCAAATAACTATACCTTGTGATTATAGTGTTAATCGACCTCAAATGTTACTGAAAAATAATGTTGATGTTTGTAATGGCAATGCCTCAAATCTTGACTTGGTACTTGTGGCACTTGTACTGCGGAAATAGAAGGAGAAGTTTCTCAAATTCAATGGCAAGAAAAAGCTAGACTTTCTTTGCCTCTCCATTCCCCTAATTCTCAGAAACTTTGATCCTCTCAAGTAAAAGTTTTAGGAGATATCAAGGTAACTAAATACAACATTGGGGTCAAGGTTCTGAGGTTGTCTAGACTCTTGAAAGTTAGACAACCTCAGAAATCAGAAGCTGTTTTTGTAACGCAGATTTAACCACTCCTCCATAAATATTTAGCCTTAAAAGGTATAATGGCGCGACCCAATTATTTTTATAAAATATATATTAAGAAAAATCATTAAAAATATCTGGGATAGCAAAATAGAATCAAGATATGAAGTTATAGTTGTTTATCTTTGAATAAAACCAATGTATGAGCTCAAAAAGTATTCCTGATTCCTGATAATTATCCATACAATTATTTGTAAAAGTATCACTGAATCATTTTCCAAAATTCCTGTGATTCCCTTTTGACTGACTTCTCAACTTTTCCTGATAATTATCAAAATTGTTGGCATAAGTATCAGTGAATTAGTGTCAAAAAAATCCTGTTGTTAGCTTTTAATTTACTTCTTACTTTTCCTGATAATTATCTATACAATTGTTGATATAAAGATTCGTGAATCAATGTCAAAAATCTCTGTCGTACCCTTATGAATCAATCAAGCAATATCCTAATTATTGGTGGCGGTATTATCGGTATATCAATAGCAATAGAATTAAAGTTACGCGGAGCTCAAGTAACAGTTATTAGCAGAGATTTTCAGCAAATTGCCACAAATGCTGCTGCTGGAATGTTAGCTCCCCAAGCTGAAGCTATTCCCCCTGGAAAAATGTTAGATTTATCTTTAAAAAGTCGGGCATTATATCCAGAATGGGTAAAAAAAATAGAATCAATTAGTGGTTTAGAAACGAGTTATTGGCCTTGTGGAATTTTAGCTCCAGTTTATGCATTAAAGGAAAGAGAAAATTATGTTTTACCAAACCTAAATTATCAATGGCTAAATCAAGTAGCAATTCATCAATATCAACCAGGATTAAGTTCGGAAGTAATTGGGGGTTGGTTTTACCCTGAAGATGGGCAAGTAGATAATCGTTATTTGTACCAATCAATTATAGCAGCAGCTCAAGAATTAAAAGTTGAAGTTAAATCAGGATTTGTCACAGAAATAATTCGTAAAAAAGGAAAAGTTCAAAGTCTCAAAACATCAATAGGTGAAATAGAAGCAGAACATTATGTCTTAGCGACAGGTGCATGGTCTCAAGAGTTATTACCAATTCCCGTTTTTCCGACAAAAGGCCAAATGTTATCATTAAAAATTCCCTCAGAAGTAAGTAGAGAAAATCTATATTTACAGCAAGTTTTATATGGAAATAAAAGTTATATTGTACCGCGCAAAGATGGCAGAATAATTATTGGTGCAACCTGTGAAAATATTGGATTTGTTGATGGAAATACGGCGGCAGGAATTCAACAATTATTAGGAAATGCAATTCGACTATATCCCATTTTAAGAGATTACCAAATTTTAGAATTTTGGTGGGGTTTTCGTCCTAATACTCCTGATGAAATGCCCATATTAGGAAAAAGTCATTATAGTAATTTGACTTTGGCAACTGGACATTATCGAAATGGAATTTTATTAGCACCTGTAACAGGAATGTTGATAGCTGATTTAATTTGGAATAATCAGTCCGATCCCTTGTTAAAAGCTTTTAATTATTCGAGGTTTGTAGAAGTAGGGAGTAAGGTTTGAGGAAGTTATGGAATATTGAATTTGGTAGTATTAGTATAAGTAAAGTATAGAAGCCGACTTTGTATTACACAAGCACTAACGACGATTATACTACTGAAGTGACATACCTTAACTTGGGACTTACACAATTTTTAAGCCCAAATATAGCCCAAACTCTCTCTGTGAGAGGCAAAAACCAATACGATTATTAGTCAACCAATTAAAAAAACGGAAAGACATAGCTGTACGAAAAGC
>JAKQYE010000255.1 GCA_023356605.1 Trichodesmium sp. MAG_R02
CCTAAAGGCACGGGGAAACAGCCGAGCCTTAGCTCTGTAGTGGGTTTACATTGCCGAGCAGTCCATTCAAAGTCTCGGAATGCCCGAGGGCGACTTACCAAAAATTCTTGTGGTTCTTTATTTGTGCTTTCAGGAAAGAAGTTGATAATTGACCATGGGCTCTCCTACTTCTACTCTCAACGGGCGGAGTTTCGAAAAAGCTCTTCTTTTGATCAGTATTTATGAGATTTGGCGGGTATTCAAACTTCTTCTTTTATAAGATAGATTGTCCCTCTTTTATTTTCATCTATCCCAAGATTGCACGATCAAAGTCCCCCATAATAATAATTCCAGTTATCTCTTATCAGTCTAACATCCTCAGCTATCATTTCATCCAATTTTGTCATTGGTTGCTGTTCGTCTTGGGTTTTACCTCGGGTCTTTGGTGTATGGCTGATGGCATCCTCTTTGGTCTTCATAGTTTCATGTTTTGTTTTGGTGTAAGTAGTCACAGATATTCTTCTCCTATGATAGATATTGCAGAGTGAGTGGTTAAATATTTAATTGAATTCTCATATCTTATAACTTCATTTTACTAATTTTTAGATAATATTAACAATTTTAAAAGATAATTAATAATACTGACTATTAAGACTTATAATTAAAACTTATTATTAAAAAAAATTAATTAAGTGTTAAGTTTTTTTTATAATTTCTGATTAATTTCCCTTTTCAATACGGTGCTAAGTGAAATCTTCCAACACCTTTATTTTGAGTAATATTAATATGGCTCAAAATCAATTTTGTTCCAGTAAATATCGGCAACTAATTGAGTTTTTCAGATTTTTTCCCATGTTTGCTGTATTTTTGTATTCTGTTGTTGATTGTAGAAGACAGTTTTTAGACTGTTCTAAAACACTAAGATCGGCACTCGGAGAATTGTATTTGATGAATACTTGCCTCAATAAAATTACACCGCTAAATTGCAAACATCCATATTTTCCGGTATTATTTAATTTCCGTTCCTTGCTCAAATTTTCTGGTTTTTACATACTACATTTGTATTGTAAAAAGTAGGTTGAATAATAAATCAATTTTACGTTACGGTGTGGGGTAGCGATCGCTGGCCTAGATACTCATCAATAATAGCTCACGGGCTGACTTGTAAGCTTAATGGTAGATATATAGTAATTTTAAATAAAAGCGGAACATTTTTTTTTCCTGAAACTTATTCATAGCAATAAATACTTGCCTCAATCTAAATTAAAAAAACTATAGTAATCATTTGAGACAATAAGTTGAATAATTATTCAATTTAAAAAGGAATGGGATTTTGAAGTTGGGAGGTAGCGATCGCCAATTCACTCTTATCCTTCATCTGAGTTGATTATTTATTCATTTAAAAAGTTTTGGAGATAGTTTAAAATATGATAAAAAAGGGTTAGTAATTACAAATAAGAATCAATAAAAGTGAATATATTAGGCTTTTATCAAGACCATATTAAGCAAAAGTTGAGTTCATCTCAAGCAATAACATTGCAAATCTTATTATACGTGAGTATCAGTACATAAAACTGTACAGATATCAAGATTAAATAATTATTTTCCCCTACCGATAAAATTAGAAAGTAAGGGAAAATATATGCAAAAAAAATTGACCTTAAAAGAGTTTAGCTTGGCTTTATTTTGGTTTGCTTTAGTAAAAAAAATAATAGAAAATTTATTTAGTTTTTCCTCAGAATTAGTATTTATTTTAGATAGAACTCAGTGGCAAAATACCAATATATTAATGATTAGTTTAGCTTGGGAAAAGAGGGTAATATGATTATATTGGAAAATTTTAACTCATAAAGGAGCTAGTAATTTAAACGAGCAAAAAGCAGTAATTCGTCCAGTTATAAGATTATTAAAAGACCAGAAAATCATGATGACAGCAGATAGAGAGTTCCATAGTATTTTTCTATCTCACTGGCAGAAAAAATATCAGAAGCCAGATGTATATTTTGTTTTTAGACAAAAAAAATCGACTATAATTAAACGAGGTAAAAAATATTGTAAACTATCAGAATTAAAAGTAAATCTCAGTGAAACTAAACTATTATTGAACCAAAAAATAACCAAAATTTTGAAGGTAAGAACATATAATTTGCTCCTGTATAAAAAACATTAATTACGTCAAAAATCTGTTCTAGATAAATGGTATATTCTCTCCAATTTCTCATCTCCTGAAGCGATTTTTTTCTCTATTTAGCGACAAGTCTAATAATTATCATTCTTGCCGAAACTGCAAATTTTTGGCAGAGTGAACATCCCACAAAGCACACTCTCATAATAGTTGTAAGTGCTTGTCATCCCATAAGCATCTTCCCAGACTTTATACTCAGCAATTTCTAACGAAAGAGCGATCGCATTCTTTCCTGCTCATACTCTGATTTACCAACGCCAGATAAGCTACTATTCCCAATTATCTCATCCCATTGATCCACTGCTTCATAAAACCGATATAAAACTTTACATAGCTTTATATTATACTCTTTACTTCCTGCTATCACTAAGCATTATATCCTTATTCTTTGATTAAGTCAATGCTCTATTCCCCCTTTTCTGACTTCTGTAATCTTGAAAGACTAACCCAGCCTCGTTAGTTACTTCTTCCCTGTTTCTTATTCTACCTTTTTGGTCTTGTGTTTTTGTTAGTGTATTGTTACTAATGGCCTGGGCTAGCTCGTCTATGGTTTTTGTATTTCTTGTTCTTCTTTGATATCGACTGTAAGGTATTGGTCTTAAATCTTTTGTCGGTGTTTTTGTTCCAAGTTCTTCCCTGTTATCTGTTTTGCCTTTTTTGCTCTGTGTTTTTGTTGACATATTATCCCTAATAGCAATGGCATACTCTTCTCGAAAAGGAATGTAAACGGTATCATTGTCCTCAATAGCAATAATAAGCTCCTGTTTAGTATCCCTCTTGTTTGTTGTTCTTTGATATTGGTTGTAAGGTATTCCTTTTAAATCTTGTGTCATATATCCTCTGTCTTTATTATGAAATTAATGTGTGAGGAGGGTTGCAAGTATTATCACAACTGCTCAGAACAGTTATTTTTTTATAAAACCAGGACTTACGCAAATCAGCCTTTAAAACGCCATATGTAGGGGTAAATGGCATTCGCCCCCACTAGATATAGTGCCTGTGCGTAAGTCCTGAAAACTTAACTTTTCGCTGGGAGTAATATTAGTTGTTATTTTACAAAGCTCAAATTAACTTTTGGTTACTAGCATACTGGAAAAATATCTTATCACACTACCTAAATCTAACATTCTTATTTCTCTTTTGTCTAGAGCATTTATATTATTCTTAACAATAATTGTTCCACTGGGTAGTTGATAAACATCTAACTCTCCCGGTTTCCAAATATTCCAAGCTGTCTTGTGACAAACTCCGATAATATTTTGCATTGCATCAGATAATTTCATTCATAAACCTATTTATGGGAATTTAACTAATCCCAGTCTAAGATATTTTTCGTTATTTTTTTATGTTTTTCTATAAAATCAATAAAGTTTTACAATACTCAGTGTACTTATCCTTCTCCTATCCATAACTCAGTGACTTTCCTTGGAATACTTAGAGTATTTATACTTAAAAGGACTTACATAGGGAAACTATAGCAATTCTATCTCAAAACTGAAGAAATGGGGGATTACAAGGTAGGAGGCAAAAGAAATAGTAGTTAGAGCTATTTTTTAAGAAAGCTAATGATTTTACATGATGATTATATATAGCATTCCGTTGGAGGTTGGGACAAATCAAGAAGAATATAGCAATTCCCACAGCTTAATGGTACATTTACTATGCCAGGGACGTTCTGTGATGATTTATTTAAACAGCCTTTAAAGGCATTTCCAAGGAGAGAGAAACTCTTCTCCTTTTAAAGCGAGGGAAAGAAGGGAAGTTGGGAAATTAGGTTTTTTACCCACAATTTTAGTCCCAACTCCAGTGATGATATAAACCTTCTATTTCAGTTTTTTAGATGTCCTTAAGGGATTGATATTCTATGAAGTTTAAGTCACTCACATCAATAATTTGAGGATTTTTAAGAATAGCTAGAATTTCACCATTGAGAACAATATTTGTATTTGTCATATTTTCATCAATGTTAGGAACAAACTCTATTTCTTCAAAACTAAAGCCAACGAAGGCTAAGGCATCCTCATTTCCAAAGTCAGTTATTGTATTGACTCCTTCAAAAGTTAATACAAAGCGATCGCTACCTTGATCGCCGCTGAGAGTATTATTACCTTGGCCACCATAGAGTAGGTCGTCTCCCTGACCGCCATTTAGTATATCATCGCCTTTCCCACCTATTAGAGTATCTTTTTCTGTGTCACCATTAATGCTATCGTTGCCTGTTCCTCCGTAGAGAACATCCTCATTCTTACCACCATTCAGGGTATCGTCACCTGTATTTCCTGATAGTGTGTCATTACCTCGGTTCCCATTGAGATAGTCGTTTCCTTCACCACCATATAGTTGATCATTTCCATTCTGATCTAGTCCTGCACCACTACTACCACCGTAGATACTATCGTCTCCTTTGTCTCCCATCAAAATGTCATTACCATTGTCTCCAAATATAGAGTCATCACCTTTACCTCCATAGACAGTATCTGGACTTTTCCCTGCATAGAAAGTATCTTCCCCTTGATTCCCATTGCTTAAATCACTTTGGCCTCCACCAAAGATTAGATCGTTATCATTATCATTAGTGGAACTCTGAATTGGTTGAAGTTGATCTGCACTCCCTATGCTACCACCAAGAATAATATTGATACCACCCATACCTCTGAGAATATCAGGGTCGCCATTACCGTAGATAACATCATTACCTTCGGTACCCGTGTAGTCATCAGAGTCTGAAGTTCCCGTAAAGGTGTTTTCTATTGGTAACAAAGTGATAAGAGCGTTGAAATTTACCATTGGTGGTATAGGTTCAGCAGGTAAAACAAGAGTTAAGGTTGTTTCTATATCTGGTTCTGGCTCCGGTTCTGGTGCTGGTGCTGGTTCCGGTGTAGGTGTGGGTGCAGGTGTGGGTTCCGCTGCTCGCTCCGCTGCTAGAGCCTTTTCTGCAGCCCCTTCTAGATCTGGAACTGGGTCTAGATCCGGTTCTGGGTCTGGGTCTGGGTCTGGGTCTGGGTCTGGGTCTGGTTCTGGGTCTGGGTCTGGGTCTGGGTCTGGGTCTGGGTCTGGGTCTAGGTCTGGGTCTGGGTCTGGGTCTGGGTCTGGATCTGGGTCTGGGTCTGGGTCTGGGTCTGGGTCTGGGTCTGATGTAGGTACGATAGTAATACTGCTATTAATGAGATTGACTGTGCCTAGGATGCCACCACTAGTTTCACCACCAGCGAGTCCTATATTATTCAAATCTAGGACACCACCTTCAAGAACATGGAATATCCGGTCCTCTAGATCCCCTGCATTAATAACAGCCTGTTGGCCTCCATCAGAAATAACCGTAATTTTCCCACCACTCTCAACAACATCTAAATCTCCTGTGGCAGCATCATCATCTTCATCAGCACCTGAGATTGTCAGATTATATGTTTCTCCTGCTACTAGTTTAATAGTATCATCTTCTGGGGTATTGTTGGCCTTAATAATAGCTTCCCGCAGAGAAGTAAGACCATCATTATCATTCACTACATCATTAAGAGTATTCACCACAATATCTGCCAACACCCCGGCATAACTTGCCCTAACTTCTGGTAGAAATGCTAATGCTGACTTGAGTTGACCAAATATCACCTCCAAATTCCAGTTACCACCCCTGCTAACATTTCCTGTCAGTGTTTCCGAGGCAGCAATATTAGCTCCTGTGAGTTGATGTAGTTGTCGAACAAATTCTCTACCATCTTTACCACTTGCTACCTCACAACCATAAATCAATATTTCCCCATCAGCAGATAAACATTTACCCCACTGCTGGATACTCTTAATATATAGATGAATATTGTCATTTTTCAGGATACTGTTTCCCAGATACAAAGTACCTTTTGCCCCATGAGAAACAATATGAACTGTATCCACGTTGTGGTCTTCACCCAGACTTTGAGATATTTGCTCTATACCATTTTGATCTGGTTGTAGTACAACTATTTTTGTTTGAGGGTCAACTTGTGAAATAAGGTGATTGTAATTTTCTACCTTGGAGTCGATAAATAATTGTTTGATTTTATTCATAACTTATGATCACTTCTAGAAAAGTTATAGAGCCCATAATTTGATAATTTGAGGACTTATGCAAAGTCGCTAATAGTATTGTAAATATCTAATACCAATTTCATAAAATATTACTACAGTGGTTTTATCTGCATAGTAATAGTTGACAAATTAATACTGTAACAACCTTTCTTGAATTTGGTATAAAATAAGGTAGTGAATCAAGAAAGTGTGGGAATGATAAGATGAATATAGCCCCATTATTGTGGAAATAATTATGGAATGTCCTCTGTGTGGCCATCATAAACCTCATAAGCACGGAAAAACCAGTAAAGGAACTCAACGATACTATTGTCCCAAATGTGGACAAACTTTCACGCTCTACTTTTGACACTTTATACTATCGTCGGCAAATTGAACCAGAAAAAATGCGCATGGTTTTACAAGCTCATGTTGAGGGCAGCTACCTTGAGAGGAATTAGTCGCACAGTTAATCTGGCTTATAATACAGTAATTAGTTTGGTTAGAGCAGCCTCTCAAAAAGGGCAAATGATTCATAATGCCCATGCACAAAACATAGAAACCTCACAAATTAGTAGTGACGAATTTTAGTCATTTGTCAAAAAAAACAAAAACATTGTCAGATGAATGAATTGACAGAGGGTGATTGTTGGATGGGGATGACTCAAGCATCATCAAGATGAATGAATTGACAGAGGGTGATTGTTGGATGGGGATGACTCAAGCATCATCAAGTGGATTTATTTTGGCCACTCGTGTCGGCAAACACACTGACCAGTTCATCTCAGAATTAATCACCAACACAGAAGGGAAAACTAACTGTAAACATTGGGATACTGATGATTGGGGTGGGTATGAGCGAGTTCTTCCTCCTGAAGTAAAGCACATTATTGGGGCATACCAAACACAAGAGTTAGAGCGAACTAACGGGATTGTCAGACAGCAGATAGGTAGATGGCATCGCCGACAGAATAAATTTGCTAAGGTCTGGGTACAGACAGAGATAACAGTGAGGTTAGCGATCGCCTATTTTAATTGGATTTGGGTTCATACTCGCAAAGAAAATACTGCTGCACAAAGAGCTGAGTTGGCCATCGCTCCTTGGAGTTGGAACGACCATTATACTTATCCCACATTTTACTGATGCACTACCGATTTTTTCTTATTACTGTCATAGATAATAGCATACTTTTTTCATGATAGTTGAGTTTAATTCTTGATAGTTTGATGACTGATTATTATGTAGCGAGCGCCTAGATAAAAATTTTGAATTATTAAGCATAAAAAACTTAATGTTTTCAAGATTAATGTCAATAACTAATCATTTATATTGGCTTATCACTACATATACAGGACCGCCAAACTTTTTTATTACTTTTATGGAAAATCTGGTAGCATCGGTGTAATTCAGCATTATTCTAGAGGCTTTCTGGTATTCGCCCATATCCATTATATAATCAACGACGGAATTATATGGTTCTTAAGCCAGAAGACTTGATATTAGATTATTTTCCGTCGTGGCGATCGCTACTGCAAAGTTAGCATAATAGTACTTCAGGTTTTTGCTCTACTACGAACTTCAATTTATAACTCCAGAGTGCGTGGGTAAGTCTTGTTTATAACTGATGATTTTTCCCCTGTGGCGATCGCGACGGAAAAATTAGTACAATAGTATTTCTGGCTTTGGCTCTAGGACGAACCTCAATTTATAACTCAATGGTTTGTAGTTGGCCAAGAGCCCTATCTGTACTTTGGGCTCTTGCCTTACTAAGAACTTTATAGCGCTTTTCAAATTTATGAACTACATTGCCATAACCAAAACCTTCTAGGGACCTTGCATAACAAAAATGCGTTTCATGTCCCGTAGGGAAACGTCCCTACTGTGGTCTGCCGACATTAAAACTGCTGTAATTATATAGCAATGAGCGTTCACATATTTACATATTACTATCGTCTTTAAATGTAGTATAAATCTCTGCTACTTTATCAATACTTTCACATATATTATATTGGTAGTGTTTTTAATATGTA
>JAKQYE010000256.1 GCA_023356605.1 Trichodesmium sp. MAG_R02
TTTTTTTAATTGGTTGACTAATAATCGTATTGGTTTTTGCCTCTCACAGAGAGAGTTTGGGCTATATTTGGGCTTAAAAATTGTGTAAGTCCCATTAGGTGTTAGGTGTTAGGTGTTAGGTTTTAGGTTTAAAAATTAACAAATTGATCACATCTTACTACCAAATCCATTGATTTTGGCCACACCGTTAAATCTCCATAACTTTTTACTTTAATCATTTTCTATCTAGGTATTAGGTGTTAGGTATTAGGTATTAGGTATTAGGTGTTAGGTATTAGGTATTAGGTGTTAGGTTTTAGGTATTAGGTATTAGGTTTTAGGTTTTAGGTGTTAGGTGTTAGGTGTTAGGTTTTAGATTTTAGGTTTAAAAATTAACAAATTGATCACATCTTACTACCAAATCCATTAATTTTGGCCACACCGTTAAATCTCCATAACTTTTTACTTTAATCATTTTCTATCTAGGTATTAGGTATTAGGTGTTAGGTTTTAGGTTTTAGGTGTTAGGTGTTAGGTTTTAGGTTTTAGGTATTAGGTGTTAGGTGTTAGGTGTTAGGTGTTAGGTTTTAGGTTTTAGGTTTTAGGTTTAAAAATTAACAAATTGATCACATCTTACTACCAAATCCATTGATTTTAGCCACATCGTTAAATCTTCATAACTTTTTACTTTAATCATTTTCTATCTTTGCTCTCTACCTGAAACCTGAAATCACCAAACATACTCAAACTTAACATATTTGGGAGTGCTAATGGTCAGCTTCTAAAAAATTAGAAAGAAAAAAATAATTTACCAAAAATACCCTTTTTTGAGATTTGTATGATTTTTTTGAGAATCATATTTGAGTAAATATTCGTATTGGATAGCCTCCAAACTACGAAGATTTTCTACCTCTAATTTACCAATCTCAGTATCAGTAGAGAGCAGAATAACTTGATGACTAGCAGCAGGGAAATAACGTTCAACTAAATTTTGACGATGAGAAGAATCTAACCTACCTAAAGGTGTATCAATAGCCACAGGTAAACGTCTACCAGAAACCCGTGCTAACCCCCATAAAAAAGAAATTGCCAAAAGCTGTTTTTCCCCTGCAGATATTCGATTTTTAGGAACAAGTTGCCCTTGATTATCATAGAGAAAAAGGGTAAAATTATGAGTATCAATAGCCACGCGATGAACTAAGTCTGACTTATGCAAAAGATAACGGAAACATTCAGTAACTTCTACTTCTAATTTATTCAGTTTTTTCAGGGTTAACTTATCCTTAAATAGTTGTAAAGTCCGCTTAACTTTTGCTGAAGAATCAATTATATGTTGAATATTGTGACGTTCGATAGTTTCATCAGTATAACTCAACAATTCCTTCTTAGTTTGAGTAATAGCATCCTCCAACTTTTTATAATCACGTTCACTATTTTCATAAGCAACTTGTACCCTAGCTAACTCAGTTTGTGCCTTTTGCAAAGCAGTTGCCAAAATTTCATAAGCTTCCGGGGATGCTGCGGCTGCCAGTTGCTTTTCCAAAATATCCATTTCCACTTCAACATCTTTCAGACGAGTTAAACTTTCCTGGGCACTATTCAGACAATTTTTAATCTCATAGCGCAGCAAATTTTCTAGTAAAATTAAAGCTTCTTCATCAGCCAATAACCAAGGCTCATCAGCTTCATTAATATCCTCTTTCAGGGTAATATTTTCTTGATTAAGAAACTCTTCAATTTTCCTAACTTTATCAGTAGGAATAGATAAATTATCCAGATAATCAAGTAGACGTTTATCTCTTTCCTGAAAAGCGTCCAAAGCAATTTCTGCTTCGTGGCGTAAAATTTCCAAATCACCCTGAGAACTTGCTTGCTCCAAAAGTGGAGAAATTAAAGCTAGAGGTAAAGCTCCCCCAGCAAGTTCAACCATGTCCTGACGAGTATTATCCATATCTAACTCTATATCTTTAAACTCTTGTTCTAAATGACTCCTTTCCGCAGCAATTTTTCCTCCTTCTGAAACAAATTTTCTCATGGCTTTTTTTTGCTTTTCTTGAGATTTTTTTAATTGTTTGTCCAATTCAGCTATTTTTTTTGTAGCGACTTCTAAATCGGTTTTTTGCTGATGGAGTTTTTGTTCAATTTCCTCTAAATTTGCTATTTCTTTAGTCTTGGCAATTTGTTTCTTTTTCCGAGTCACTAAAATATCTAAATCTGCTGCCAGACGTTCTGCTAATTCTAATCCCAATAATGACTGAATTGCATCTACCACTAACGGTGGCGGCATTTCTAGTTCAGCTAATTCTTTTACCTGTTCTCCGTCAAAAAGAAATAGATTAGAAATTCCCAAAGGTAAAAGATTTTCTATATATTCATCCCAAGTATTTGCTAAGTAATAATCAGGCCAGTCACCATCAAGAATTCCCAGACTATCTTTCCCGTCTTTAGGATTTTTTTCCCAGGTACGAACAATACGATATTCTACAATTTGGTCATCTTGAATATGTTCAAAAGCTAATTCAATACGAGTTTTTTCTGTAGGGGGAGTATGACGATTTACGCATTGGGAAAGAAAGTCGCCATAAGTTAAATTTCCCCTAGTTGAACATTGGGCGCGATGACCATAAAGTGCGAGGCGAATAGCATCTAAAAGAGTAGTTTTTCCTCCCCCATTCATACCTCCAAGTAGGATTATGGGACGGGGGTGCTCAGTAAGTTTAGGGCAAAGGTTTATCGTTTGTTTACCAGAGTATGGTCCGAAATTTTGTAAGACGAGTTCTAGGAAAATCATTTTCAAAAATTAGTAACTATATTTGAGGCAGATTGTAGATTTAAAGAATATAGATTTAATACTAAATCTGCTGGATACAGATTATGTGTTAAATTGCTAGATTGATTGTTTTTCCTCCTGAGGTTCCTGTTACTGGAAAGGGGGGATATTCTACCAACATTTAGATGAAAATCACCTATTACTCTTCCTCAATATCTGCTGAACTTTGACGAGAAAACTTCATGTTTGCCCAACTTAATTGTTTGATTTTTTCTGAAACTTTTCCTTCCTCGACAGCTTTTTTTAGATCTCTTTTATTATGAGCGTTTTGAATAGCTTCTTCCTTAGAACGAGAACTTGTTTCAAAACATTTTTCGAGACTTTCGTAAATCTTATATCGGTGAGATTTAATATAATATTGCCGTTCTGTATCTAGCAGTTTTGCCATAAGTTCAAGGTGCATCTCATCCTCATTACATATTTCTTCTAATACTGACCATTCATCACTACCTAAAAGACTCATTCCTGTACCAGGACGACAGTCTTGAAATACTTCTCCTATTACTTCTTCATATATACGAGGTAAACTATCATCAAACTCGTGTTTTTCTTCTAACCAGATGCGTCTAATCTCACTCAGTTCTTCTGAAGAGATTAGGGTAATATCTCTCATATTTTCTGGAGCAGTTTCACGAATTTTTGTTTGAGCTTCTAACAATTTTCTGAGTAAAGTATCTCGCCATTCTTTTTTGTATGGACCGGGTATTGGTTCTACAGAAACTTCACCATTTACATTCCGTTCAAATAGTTGAACTGTACCCCAAATTCGCCGAAAATCTCTTTTATCTCTATCTGAAATATCTAGTTCCCGACGCAAATCTATCAGAGGTTGTAACCATTCTTTTTCTTCATCATTTTGAATCATTGCTGACATAGATTTATCACTATCTACTAAGGTGCAAACCCAACATCCAAAACGAGAACTTCCACAACTAGGAGTGGAGGTATCAACTACTAAGGGACATTCATTATCTTCCGTTGCACCTCGATATATTGCTAATAAATCTTTATTACTATTTCCCCAAGGATTTTCCCATTGCATTAAATATAACCAGACTTCATCGGTTCGCCAGTCTTCAATAGGAGTATAAAGCAAAGAATTAAGCAGACTGGGATGAGGACTCAGATGGTTTCTTATTCTACCAATTTCTCGTTTATTCATTATTATTGCACGATTAGCACTTTCTGTTTTTCGAGTTCCTAAAACAACTATTGTTTCCCCATTATTTCTAACAACATTACGGATAAAAAGATTAGATGGATTTATTTTTAAGCGGGGAGTACACCAGCGAAATGTATGGCGTGGGGCTGGGTATCCTTTGCCAAGTAATCCCACCCAGTATGTTTGTTTAACTTCTGGTTTTAATAAATGACATTGTATAGGTAGTTTTTTATTTTTTGCAGACTCTTCCATCAACTTTAAAGAGTTAGTTACCCAAGCAGAAACGATGGGATTTTCTACTAACGTATCTGTAGTAATAATGTGGATGGTTTTAACTCGTTTTTTTTGCGGAAGTTCGGCGATCGCATTCCATATAAGTTGTAATGTTGCGGTGCTATCTTTACCCCCTGAATATCCAACAACCCAGGGGATAGAATCTAAACAATATAGTTCTTGAATTTCTGTATTTAGCTTTTTTATATCTTCTACCAATTCGGTAGTAGTTCTGCTTGGAAATAAAGATTGTTGTATACCTTTCATATTTCTAAAGATCCTCCAATTTAGTCAAATGAATTTTATATGATTATGATATAGATACATTCCCTTATGCCATTATAAAGCTTCTATTGTAGGAAAATATTTTTTCACTAGGTAACCAAAGCTAATTATCCTTAAATTCTTCCATGGGTTGAAAATTTAATGATTCTTCTTAAA
Organism: Trichodesmium sp. MAG_R02; assembly: GCA_023356605.1. Classification (GTDB taxonomy): domain Bacteria; phylum Cyanobacteriota; class Cyanobacteriia; order Cyanobacteriales; family Microcoleaceae; genus Trichodesmium. The sequence continues at coordinate 4,686 of JAKQYE010000256.1, forward strand.
AGTTATTGGAAACGATAATTTTACAATCATTAGAGATAGTAAATAAATCTTTATCAAATGCCCAATAATAATTTTTACCCAGTGATATGCCCTGATATATTCTATTGTCATAAAAATTGACAAATGGTTTGATATTAATTCTCATTCATTAATACTATGCTTAGGTAGTAGTTTAGTTATTAAATAATTAATATTAGGTAGAATAACCTTGTTGCTTTGTTTACCTAAGCTAATGTTGATTCTATAAATGTTGTACGGACTTCCTTATGCAGTGTACCTACCCTGCCCTGCTCCCAGGAGTGAGAGCAGTAGAGGTGGGCTTGTTCCTCCGCGAAAATGTAGAAAAGTTTTTGAGAAATGGTTTTATATAGCAATCCTATTTTATTCGTGGCAAAAATCCCACTGCTTTTGAGGGAACAGGGAACAGGGAATAGAGAATAGGTGAGAGTTTTAAAAGTTTTATTTACTTTTTGATTTGTCGCAACCTATGCGCGGATTGCTATATAGGCTTCCTCTACAATATTTTTCTTAATTGATAGAGTAACTTTAGTTCTACAAAAAGTACATTTATAGTTATAGGTATTTAAAACTGCTTTATCAAAAAAGCGTTTCTTAGTACAGATTTTATTAAATATAATTTAGGTTGTTTTTTTGTTCTCCTTGATCATCATTTTTGGGAAAATTTTGATTGATTATTTAGGTTTTTTTTGTCTTCTGAAAACCCAATTAAAATTTGTACATCTGTTAATTATTTTCTGTGATTTTTATCTTGTAGTAGTTCAAAAAAATCTGGATATAAAGTCCCATACTCAACTACCTCATTTAAGTCTCTTTAGTAATTTTAGTCGGTGTTCCTTTGTGACTATTTTTTACGGCAAAGCATTAATAGAGTTAGAATTAAAAGTACTAATAAATTATTCTGAACAGTTATTTGATTATTTGGAATTAAACCTTATGTAATTAAATCAATTATAGACATAATTTAATTCGGTTTATGCTTAGAAGTACCAGTTTTTTTATTTTTTTTAAGTCTTGATGTAAAGAAAACATCAGTATTCATCCCCCATGTATAAATACGGTTCATAGAAGACTAAAACTTATTAGATCTAAAACCATTAGAGTAGTTACTCAGATTATATAACTACAAAACAAACCTGAACTGAACCGTATTTCCTCATGTTTTATCAGTTATTATTGACATAGTAAATAGTATATAATGTTCATGCAATTAATGATTATACTATCTTAAAAGTTTTTAAAAACATTTATTGACAAAAATTTATATATGTAGTATTTTTTGAAAATTATTAAAAATATTTTCCCAAATAAGCAATGAAAAAGGCCAGTAAACCCACATCAGAAATAGCAAAAGAAATTTTAGAAAACGATAATCGAGAAAGAGAAGCGATCGCCATCTTATTAGACAAATATATAGGTAAAGATGACAGATTATTAGTACAAAAAACAATAATGGGAAATATAGAAGCTTACATCGGTTCTGTTACTTTAGAATGGTTAGATAGTCATGTACGTTTTGCTTCCCAATTACCATTATTTCGGCAAAAATTTGACATAGAAACTGACAATATAATTCGGGATGCAGAAACAATAGATGAAATTCAACAACGACCATTAGATTGGTCTCGTCAAGCTCCATTAACTCTATATTTAGCAACTAGAAAATCCCATAAATTTCCAGCCGTATTAGCAGTAGTTAGCCCTAGTTGGGTAGATAATCCTAAAGCAGAAGAATGGAATAAAAATGGTAAAGCAAATAAATCCGCTACTGATTTTTTACCCCTAGACTCAGAGGGAAAAGTAGGATTATTAGACCTACGTTTAGAAGTGGCAGTATTTGCCTTAGATGGTCAACATAGACTGATGGGAATTCAAGGATTAATGGAATTAATAAAAACTGGCAAATTATCAAGATATAACAAACAGAAAAAACCAATTGGTAAAGCAATTACTATTGATGATTTGACCAAAATTAATCATATTGAATTACCAGAAATACAAAAATTAGCTTACGAACAAATAGGAATAGAATTTATTCCAGCAGTAGTAAAAGGGGAGACAAGAGCAGAAGCGCGACGTAGAGTTAGGTCAATTTTTGCTCATGTAAATTTGACAGCAGTAAAATTAAGCAAAGGGCAATTAGCATTATTAAATGAGGATAATGGATTTGCCATTGTAGCGAGAAAAATAGCACTTTATCATCCTATTTTAAAGGAGGAAGATGGTAGAAATCCAAGAATAAATTGGGATAGTGCAACTGTGGCAGCTAAGTCTACTGTTTTAACGACTCTCCAAGCATTGCAAGAAATGTCTGAAAGATATTTAAAACCTCATTATCCCTATTGGAAACCTTCAGATAGAGGTCTAATTCCCATGCGTCCTGAAGAAGAAGAGTTAGAAGAGGGGGTAAAAGAATTTATGGCATTTTGGGATTATTTAGCTAATTTGCCTAGTTATTCTAGGTTAGAAAATGGTGCTGAAACTCCGGAACTAAGAAGGTTTAGTTTTGAGATAAAACCAGGAGAAGGTCATGTTTTATTCCGTCCTGTTGGGCAAATTGCTTTTGCTGAAGCTCTAGGAATTTTAATATACAAAAAAGGCTTTTCTTTAAAGGAGGTTTTTCAGAAGTTAAATAAGTATGATGTGGATGGTGGTTTGAGCGGAATAGAATTTCCTGACTCAATTTGGTATGGAGTCTTATATGATTTTAATCGGAAGCGAATGTCAGTAGCTAGTAGAGATTTAGCGATGAGATTATTTATCTATGTATTAGGTGGAGTTTCTGAAAAAATGGAGCGAGGAGAAATTTGTCGTGAGTTGGCCGAAGCCAGGCGAGTTGGAGAGGATCGAGCTGTAGATTTTCAGGGTAAGTTTGTTGAGTTCAGGAAAGTAGGCTTGCCGGAAATTTTGTCTTAGAGCTGATGTATAAAGGAAATATTAAGAATCTAAATTTCTTGCTATGCTCAGGTCTTACAAGTTATTGTCTAGTAAACCCCAAATTACTAAAAGCTAGGTAATATAAGATTCTAGTAGCCCTGCTCTCATAATGGTTTTTGAGCAAAATGGGGATAGGGTGATGGGAAGTATTTTTTCCCACTCTGGGACTCTTCTGTTGAGTTTTTTCCTCGCTCCCTATGAGGAAAGATTGTCATGATCCCATCTCTTTCACCATTACTATGGGCCACTACCAAGATTCTCAGCTAAGTTTACAAATCAGCTCTTAAAGTGTGAGCGGACATACAACGGACTTCAAGTATATGAAGTAGAGATACTAAAAATTAGATGTTTCTAGTATGGGCATCTTGTCTGCTCTGGAGTTTACCTTACCAAGGTTGAATCTGCTTGACTTTTAACTTTTAACTTTTTAGTTGATATATTTAGCCATTATTGAATAAATATTTTTCCACATATATAGCAATCAGGAATGAGATGTGAGAAAATAATATAGAAGTTAGTGGAGACAAATATGAAAGAATTAGATACTTTTATGGAACCTATCCCACTAATAAAATGCAATTAATCCAGATC
>JAKQYE010000257.1:0-3261 GCA_023356605.1 Trichodesmium sp. MAG_R02
TATTGTGTAAATCCTGTAACTCACATTCCGCACTTCTTAACATTAAATTGATAAGTTTTATTAATCTATCGCCCCAAAGGCCCTCCCTGAAAGCCTTATAGCTATAGACATCAATTTTCACTTTGATAAAGAATTGTAACTAATTTTCTATGAGAAAATTAGTTATTCATAAACTTTATTGATATTGAGTTCTAGAACGAAGATTTTTCCTATAAGTCTCTTTGAAAATGTAAATATAAATAAAGATATATGAAGATCTGGGGAATGTCGGCTGTAATAATTATTATTTTATGCATAATGCTTGAAAATGTTTAAGCTTAAGATAATGAAATCATCCTTAATTCTTGGAATCTCTAGTATAGTTACAATACTCCCTTTAGTATTAAATTTAGATGCTGTAGATATTCTATATCCATCATCAAAATCTTCATCAGAATTTACTAAAACCAATATTATTTATCTTGCTAATAACTGGTATAACTACAAAGTCAAAGATGGCAGTTATACAGTTTATTTTCCCGCACAACCACAGGCAAAAAATTTATCTTTCAATACTCCTTTAGGAAAATTAAATACCTTATTTGTATTCTACGAATATCCAGAAAAAAAACTAATTTTTTATATTTCTCATGTTAAATATCCAGTCGAACCTAGTCAATATAATGTAGAAAAAGGATTAGATGGAGCCAGAGACGAAGCCGCACAAAATGCTAATTTTATAATAATTAGTGAACATAAAATTAGCTACAAAGAATTTCCTGGTAGAGAAATTATTTTCCAATCACAATAAAGACCAAATTTAAGAATGCTCGCCAGAATATATATCGACCCTAACTGACCAATATTATATAGTTTACAAGTAATTGCTAAAGATGGAAACTTAGACTTTCCAGAAGCTCAAACCTTTTTAGATTCTTTTGTAGTTTTTTAGGCAGTAGAGAGTGAAGTTATAATTCAAAAGTAATAAGGGTTTTTCTATGAAAAAGGTACACAAAAATCAGAACACAGGTTATGGAATAGCTGAGTAGGGGACCAAGAGAATAGGGGGAGTTTAAAAATATGAATAATTCACCCTACCTGATAACTGATAATTAAATAACCCACATTCCGCACTTCTTAACATTAAATTGATAAGTTTTATTTATCTATCGCCCCAAATGCTACCCCTGAAAACCTTATTGCTATAAACTTCAATTTTCACGACTATAAAGAATCGTAAATAATTTTCTCATAAAAAATTAGTTATTAATAAAGTTTATTGATATTGAGTTCTAGAACGAATATTCTTCGTATAAGTCTCTTTGAAAATGTAAATATACATAAAGATATATGAATATCTGCGAAATGTCGGAAATAACTAATAACTGATAACTGAAATTATTCAGGAACATCCCAAACTTTTTTAGCTAATTGAGTCAATATTTCTTGGCGAGTTTCTATTGCTTGAGAATCCCATTTTTCAAATGTCTTTAAATCTTTTACAGCCAAATTAATAGCTGTATTTTCCCCAACAGAAATTTCTTCAGCAATAGTTCTAGTCAACAAAAATCTCGACTTTGTATAACCTAATTTTTTTTCAGTAAAATTAGAATCAATAAGAGCAGATTTAATAGAACTTTCTAACAAAGTCAGATTTCCTAAACGTTGACTATAATTTACTATTTCAGTAGGTTTATCAAAATCTAAAATTACTTCTTTTGTGGGATTTTCTGATAAAATTTGTTCTAATTCTAATTTGAGGATATAATTTCTTAAATCATCAATTCCTCCCCCAGCACCCCAAGCAATTTCATCTATATACTGTGTTATTTTTGCCAAAATATATTTAATTTGATATAGCTGGAATGATGACTTATTCAATTTATAGAATGACTTTTCAAATTTATCCACTACTAGCTGTTTGCTAGGAATAATTTGGTTAGCAATAAACTGATTAAAATCTTCTCGTGAAGTAATTTTACGTAACTCACCTGCCCACTTAAGAATCATCCCATCAAATGCTTTTTGATTAGGATTGCTAGTTAACATTGCCAAAAATAATAAATTCTCCACCTCTCTACAGAGATCAACAAAACAATCTTGAGGCAAGTTATTGACAGCCAAAAGTAATATTAAATGTTGCCTAACATTTACACTAAGATTTCTAATATTTACCAAATACCGATTAACAGTACCATCAATATTATTACCTGCTAAAAATGCTACATAAGCTTGAGCTGCGGCAAGTACATTATTCACAAACAGAATCGGTTCATTTTTATATCCACACAGAGATTCATTATTTAGGAACCAATCATAGACTTCTTTTTCAAAAATATAATTCCCATCTTCTGCATATTTTGCTAATATGAAATAACGCAAAAAACGTATTGGTTGTTCTTGGGAACTATAGAGCAAATCTATCATTTTTTTCCATTTTACTTTGATTTGATCATAGTTTTTTTGTTTAGCTTTAGTAAAAATTAAATTTTTGAGTAAATCCATATTATCTAGGGCTAAACCACGATGATTTAGAGTTGAATATATTTTCAAAGCATGAGAAACACTAGCTGTTTTTACTCGAATTAACTTAACATTTTTAATAAAATATGCGTAAAACTTTTTCAGATTAAAAACAACAAATTCATCTACTCTAAAATTAGAGGAAAGAAAACTTCTAATTTCAGCATAAGCATTCTGAATATTTTTAACAGAGCGAGTCAGATAGATAGTTTCTAAATCTGCTTGTAGAGCTATATTTTCTAGTATTCCTCGACTTTCCTCATATTGTAGTTGTACTCTATGTCTAAACTGGTCATTACCCCAGTTATCCGTATACAAAGTAGCAATCTTATTTTTTAATGCTTCAATAGGTTCATTAGGATTAATAGTTAATAGATAATCCCGAATTGCACAGAGGACTAGATAAGCAGTAGTAATTCGTTGTTGCCCATCAATTACTTCATAAAATTTTTCCCCACGGCCACAAACAATGATACTGCCAATAAAATACTCAGGGTAAGAGTTTTGAATTTGTTCAGAAAATTCTTCATAGATGTCTTGAATAAATTCATTTACCTCCTTTTGTGCCCAAACATACTCGCGCTGATAATCAGGAATAACATAAAATTCATCAAATAACTTTTCTAAAGTCATGTCTTGAGATTCAATAGTTGACATATAATTACTTCAATAGTTTTAATACCTTGCTCTTATATAGCAATCCTATCTCAATAGTGAAAGATTGAGGCTGCTTTAAGGCAGGAGGCAGGAGGCACTTAT
>JAKQYE010000257.1:3361-8130 GCA_023356605.1 Trichodesmium sp. MAG_R02
AAAGAATTGAGACAAGTATTTATTGCTATAACTCGCGTTTGGTGCATAAAAAGTTTTCCATCTCTTTTTGAAATTACTATATAATATTTGACAATACTTATCATTCTTCCCTCCCAAAATATAGAAAGGGAAGAAATATGTAGTATCAGGACCTACGTACGCATATCAAATAATGCACCACTTGTAGGGGAAAATTGCCGTTTACCCCTACTCGATATGGTAGTTCTGCGTAAGAGTCCTGAGTATTTGAGAGTAGTTAATTCTAGCGAAACATACTACTAACTGAAGTATCCTCGTGAATACGCCAGATAGTCTCACCCAATAAATTTGCTACCGACAGGAAAGTTAGTTGAGGAAAATAATTTCTATCATTGAATGGGATAGTATTAGTAACAATTACCTCTTCAAATATTCCATTGGAAAGACGCTCAATAGCTGGGGGAGAAAATACAGCATGAGTAGCACAGGCATAAATTTGTCGTGCTCCTTGTCTGCGCAAAAGTCGCCCACCTTCACAAATAGTCCCAGCTGTATCAATCATATCATCTACCAAAACAGCAGTTTTATTCTTAACATCCCCAATTACATTAAAAACTTCTGCCACATTGTGAGCTTGGCGCCGCTTATCAATAATTGCCAAAGGAGCATCATTTAGCTTTTTTGCAAAAGCTCTAGCTCTTGCCACTCCACCCACATCGGGAGAAACAACAACAATATCAGATAAATTCTTACTGGTTAAGTAATTTAAAATTACTGGTAAACCGTAAACATGATCGAACGGAATATCAAAATAACCCTGAATTTGAGCAGAATGCAAATCCATTGCCAGAATGCGACTAGCTCCCGCCTCAGTAATTAAATTGGCCACTAATTTTGCTGTGATTGATTCTCTTCCAGCAGTTTTACGATCTGCCCTAGCATAACCATAGTAAGGAATTACTGCGGTAATTTGTCTGGCAGAAGCACGACGACAAGCATCTATCATTATCAATAATTCCATCAAGTTGTCATTAACTGGATAACAACTAGGCTGAATTAGATAAACATCACAGCCGCGAATTGATTCCTGAATTTGAACATATAGTTCTCCATCAGCAAAACGCTTACGCACCATTGGGCCTAGATCTAAACCTAAGTATCTAGCTACTTCCGTAGATAGAGGAACGTTAGCAGATCCCGAAAAAAGTCTTAGTCGATTATGATCATTAACAATAGCAGGCATAGAGGCCTGAATTGGTAAAGTAGCTTGGATCACGGCAACCTCTTGTAGCACCTTTCATTCATGGTGATCTTATCATCTCAAAACACAAATATCCTTTTATCGTTTTATTAACAGTAAAAGTTATTTGATTCCCAACATACCAAAGATTTTTGCCCAGTTAGTCTAAATTATTATTAAATATTTAGTAATAAAATTCAATAACTCTTTGAAAAATGTAAAATCTATTAGACAGATACTATTTTTCTAATATACTGGAACCTAGACTAATAAATTAATTTCTACCTAAAAATAGTTGCTTTAAGCAACAGAAATCTAGAGAGAATGTTCTAAGTAGTATTAAGTGGTATAAGGATAGCTTCTGGATGTGCCTAAATGTTTTAACTCTTAATGAGATTACTTCTAATTTTTGACTTTGGCATAGCGCCATAACCCTTAATTTACTGATGATTTGTGAGATAACTTGAAATTCCAGTAGAGTGGTTGTACTTAGCTATGAGTAATTAACTTTTCTCAATGTGTATGATAGACGGTTTAAATCCGTATTGATACTTACCATGGGCCTGTCTAATCTAGTGGGGTACTGTTAACTTTGAATTTTCAGTTGATAGCTAAATGCTGTTTGCGAAGTCTTCTGCCTTCATCCTAAATCATTTATCAAATCACTAGACTTCTTAAAAAGTAGCTCTAACTCCTATTCCTTTTATCTTAAAGTAGCCTCAATCTTTCACTCTTCAGATAGGATTGCTATAGCTAATTAATTTTTATCAGGATTTGGAATTATGAGTTTAAAGGACAGAATTACAGAGGATATTAAAGCAGCGATGAAGGCCAAGGAAAAGGTACGTCTGGAGACAGTTCGTAATATCAAAAAAGTTATTCTAGAGGAGGAAGTAAATGCTAGGGAGGCCGGAAAGGAGTCTCTAACGGAAACTCAAGAAATGGATCTCTTAGCAAGGTTGGCCAAACAACGTCGGGATTCTATAAAGCAATATACTCAAGCAGGTCGTCAGGAACTAGCAGATCAAGAAGCAGCAGAATTGGCCATTATTGAGGGATATCTGCCAAAACAGTTATCTGATGATGAAATTTCTCAGATAATAGATGAGGTTATCGTCCAGGTGGGTGCTAGTTCTGCTAAAGATATGGGTAAAGTTATGGGCCCGGCAATGCAGCAGTTAAAAGGTAAGGCGGATGGTAAAAAAGTTCAAGAAATTGTTAAGACTAAGCTAAATTAATAGTTCAATAGAAAGTTAAGAGACTGTTTCTTAAACAAAGATTAAGATGACTAAATAATATTACTGAGTAACGGTTAATATTTTATACCTAGGGTAAGCAAAAAGATATATTTGTGCTTAGGCCAAACTATAGGGGGATTTAACTAGAGTTTAACAAACAGTTTCTTAACAATAGGAGTTAGGAGTATACTTTTGAGTAGCTTCATAAAACTAATTATTATTATGTTATGCAAGTACCTATTACCGTTGGAACAATTCTGCAAAACCGCTATCGATTGATTAGTATTTTAGGTCAAGGCGGATTTTGTCGTACCTATCTGGCAGAAGATACGGGTCGTTTTAATGAACTTTGCGCCCTCAAAGAATTTATTCCCCAACAGACAAATGCTAATACAGTAGCAAAATCTCAAGAACTATTTTCTCGTGAAGCAGCAATTCTCTACAAAATTCAACATCCCCAAATTCCTAAATTTAGAGCTACTTTTGAGGAACATCAACGTTTATTCTTATTACAAGATTACGTTGAAGGCAAAACTTATAGGACTATATTACAAGAACGTCAGGTGACAAATAGTTTGTTCTCGGAAGTAGAAGTGCTAACCTTTTTAAGACAAATGTTATCGGTGTTGGCTTATATTCATAATTTTGGGATTATTCATCGAGACATATCTCCAGAAAATATCATTAGGCGTGAAACTGATAAAATTCCAGTATTGATAGATTTTGGTGTAGTTAAGGAAATAGCTACAAAAGTTCAATCTCCTGACTTAGGTAAACCTTTGACAAGTGTAGGAAAATTTTGCTACGCTCCTTGGGAACAAATTCAATTGGGGAGAGCAACAGCAAATAGTGATCTATATGCTTTGGCAGTTACAACAGTTGTACTATTGACTGGAAAAGAACCTCAAGAATTAATCAATCAAGCTAAATTAACCTGGAATTGGCAACAGTGGGTAGTAGTTAGTCCAGGGTTCGCTGAAATTATCAATAAAATGTTAAGTCGTCAACCAAGCGATCGCTACCAGTCTGTCACGGAAGTAGAGAAAGCATTAGCAATATTACCCAGGGTAAAATCTCAGCAATTACTTACTATTAACCAACAACTAAATAATTTTTCTGCCTCCCAAGAAGCAACAGTAGGTGCAAATATAAATCAAAATCCTAGCACTAATAATGGCTTTTTTGATAATTATAAGTGGAGTACAACTGCATTAATGGCAGTATTAATTTTATTATCTGGGATAGCTTCTTGGAGTGGGGTTAACTTTATTCTCAAACGCAGACAACAACAACCTCAACTTCAGGAATCAACAGAAATTAATCCCATATTAGTACCAACTATACCAACCCTTGCCCCCACTAAATCATCACCAATACCGAGTTTATCTCCATCTCCAACTCCCAAATCAATACCTAGTTTCCCAACACCAGTTATTCCTGCGGCATCCCCAAGACCTAAAACAACAATAACACCATTATCTACACCTTCTTCTATTTATGAAACTCCAGCAATAACTCCACCGACATTAGTTACTTCTGAGGAGCGTCTCAATGTATTGCCCGACAGACCTATATCTATTGAGGGTAAATTGAAAGGAAACGAAATTATTAAGTATATAATTTTTGGGAGTCAGGGGCAAAATCTCAATTTATTTGTGACGGGAAAAGGGGTGTTAATGAGTATATTGACAGAAAATGAGGCACTAATAGATGAAGTTTCAGAGCAAGTATCTATTTGGAAAGGAAAGTTACCCAAAGATGGTGACTACAAAATAATTCTGACTCCTTTACCTAATTTATCTGGTACTGATTACAAGTTAGATCTTAATTTAATTAATCCCATACCTAAGTTTACTCCTACTTCAGAACCAAAAGTGATAGACTCACCTGCTCCTACTTCAGAATTGGAAGCAATAGATTTACCTACTCCTGCTTCAGAACCACAAGGGAAAGAATTCCCTGCATCTGTACCACTCAATAAACCTGCTAAGGAGCAGATAGCGACACCAGCACCCATACCTCTTAATAAGCCTGTTAACAAGCAGATAGTAACACCAGCTCCTGGAGCAACTCCACTCAAAAAATTCAATAAATCTTCTAAGAAAGAAGCTGTAGGACCGGAAGCAACAAAAACAGAGTAAGTTTTACCTAAGGAACAAGAATTAAATAAGATCCATAATTGATGAAACTTGTGGTTGAGTATGATTCCATTGGGGTAAATAATCATCAAATACAATTTTCATAGTTTGCTTGAAGTGCTACTTTATAACCTCGTCAAAACCCTCGAATATTATCAAAGCGCTTCAGTAGAT
>JAKQYE010000258.1 GCA_023356605.1 Trichodesmium sp. MAG_R02
TACTATTTTTGCCAAAATACTCTCCTGATTTAAATGACATAGAACATGATTTTAGTGCATTAAAAAGAGCTAGAATGTATTCACCTATCAATACATCTCGATTTGGAAATTATTCGTAATTGTTGTGCAAAATAGTGTTTCATTTTTATTTAAAATAACTATATTAGTATTAGCAATGTAAGTTGTTGAATCGTGACTTAAAAATAATAGGACTTACGCAAAGACACTATAAGTAGTGTTAACATCTGAATTTATAGCAAAAAATACGCTCTATATAGGGGTACTCCGTAAGTCCTAAATAATTGACTTATATTTTGAGACATTAGTCATTTTGTGGAGTCTGTTATAATTAGGATGGATATGAGAAAAAATCTCTACTCCCGCAGTCTACAACTCCTTTTTTATTGGTGTTGGAAGGTATAAATATTATGTTAAGTAATAAATTATTTAGGCCAATTATTCGTTTATTTAAGGGAATTAGTAAATACTCTAGTAATATTTCTAGAGAGTTAATAAAATTTATACTGCGAAAGTTTCAGGCTAGAAGGAATTATTCTCACACTCAATTGCCTGGTGTAGGAGGATTTGTCTTACCGACGGTAACAATGGTTATGTTAGTAGTGGTCCTACTGACTAATGCGATCTTGCTTCGGTCTTTTGACCGTGCAGAAATTGCTCGGAATAATGTTTTTAACAGAGTAACTTTGGAGGCAGCTTTGCCTGGAATAAATAGGGCACGAGCTAAGATAGATGCTATGTTGGCTGATTCTACACTGCCAAGAACTACTCCAGAAGACTTAGACTTATACAATGCTCTGAAGCAAACAAAATATAACTTTGCTGATGAAACAAGGCTGAAGCTCGCATATGACATTGATTCTTCAAATACTTTTACAGCAGAGGAATCTAGCGATGCTAATATTAATGATAATGAAGATGTCAGAACAGCATGGCGATTTCCTGTAGATACAGATAATGACGGTAAATATGATAGTTATACTCTTTACTCTATCTTATTTCGGAATCCAGAAACTCAAAATAATAGGCCGACAAGGACCAGAAGCCCCCTAGAAGCAAGATCCTTACCTCAAATATTCGAAGGAGTTAACTCTGCTTGTTCATTAAAACCAGAAGGTAGTAGGGACTGGTATGTGTATACTGGTGAAGGTGTAATTAAGAAAAGCTTTTTTGTATACACTGTTAACGTTCCTTTGACAGCAGATCAAGCTACGGCCTTAGGAGAAAAATACAAAGCTGGTAAGTCTGGCTTTTCTGCTTTGGAATTGCAACAAGATAGAAGCAGGATTCCAATAAAGAACAACGCAGTATGGTTTGAGGGAGATATAGAGTTAAGTGACGTTAGTAATTTTAACTTAAATGGTAGAGTATTCACAAACAGTAACTTATTAGTGGCGGGACCTGATTTTACCAATAGCAATATTAAATTCTATCAAGTTAGCGATCCTAAATCTTGTTATTATCTAGAAGAAAATAGCAAAATTGTTGTTGCTGGTAATGTTGCTAACAATGATATTGTTAATGACAAAGATGGTGGAAAAGTAGAAATTCATAGGTTTAAACAGAATGCAGCTCCTACAGGTCAAGGTAGCCCTGCTGAAGGAATTAGTGCTCAAAACAAAAGCGATAGTAAGTTAAAAGGTGGTCGACAAGTAGGTAACAATGTAAATGCCTACAATCAGAGGATAGGTACAATGGTTGATCTAGCATATAATATGGAGTTTTCCCAAGTTTTTAACGAAAGCACAGTAAGAACGTCTAATAATTATCCACAGGAAGTCAAAGATTATTTTCAAAAACGCATTAGTGATCCATCAGAAACAGAAACACCGGAAAATATTTTTCAGGAAGAACTAGAACTATATTTTAAGAAGATAACTAGAAAAGTACCATATTCAGAAGTACCTTTTGGAGACGATCCTATATCATCAGTAGGACCTCCATACCAGGATACAGATGTTTTTAGTAGCACTACTCCTGTGAGGCCAAAGATACAGTGGATGGTAGTTCAAGATGATGGAACATCTCCAGGAACAGGGCTGACACTGCAGCAACTAAAGGCAACAGACCCAGATAAATTGGATGGTGAAGAAAATTTTGTAGGCGATCGCGTGATTGTGGGTAACGGTCTACCGGAAATTTGGTATGACGAAAAAGAGAACACATTCAAAAATCAAGATTCTCAAAAAGAAGATGAGCAAACTATAGTACCGAATGTTAAGTGGCAAAACCCCGATGGTAATGACTCAGAAAGGGAACGCAAGCGTCAAAGCCAAGTAGACAACCTGCCAAATTTAGGTTCTCAAGGCAGGGATGGTTTCTGGGAACAAGAAGCAGCTAAAAAACCTAGTACTGGCTCTACTACCGGTGGGGTAAGAATTATTACTGGGGCAGGAATATATATAGATGGACAACCATTCGCAAGTGGTACAGGTACAGGTCAACGGGAAAACAACGATGGTACTGTAACTGCAGATGAAAAGTCATTCTTGCCTGACCCTCCAACAGTGGCAGCATTAACTACTCAAGGTTTGGCTATTCCTCCAGCTATAGGAAGCGCAACACAACAGGTTGTGTGGCCAGACTCAATGCCAATGTGGGAAGATACAAACAAAGATGGCAAGCCTAATTTTGATACAGCAGACCCTAGTAATACTGACTTAAAAGGGGACTTGCAAATGCGTGCAACTGTTGTCTATCACTATATGAACTCAAATGCAGGAGAAGGGAAATTGGATGTAGAACAGGAACCTAGTCATTGTGTGAGTAGCTATTACGACCCCAGTAACAAACTGACAGCCAGAAATCAATCTAGTCTCCCAGATGTGAGTGGGGGATTAGATACTAATGCTGATGGGAAAATTGATATTCTGGCTGATGGTAAACCACTTGATCCCTCCCTAAACTTAAATAATGGTCTATCTAACAATGGTGTTGTTTATCCTTTTCCTGGAAGAAGCAGTAAGCTCAGTCTTTATCAAGCTAAGCTTGAAAGACAAGCTAGTATGGTTTTTCCTAATGGCCGTTTGGTAAATCAGCCTTTGCGGACAGCCTTAACACATAGCAGTGCAACACGAACTTTTGCTGATTATGGAGCAATTGATAGTGCTATTTGTTCTTTAGCAATTTTAGATGGTAGCATCGGCAGCCCAATGGAGACAGCTGGTAAGAACCCTTCTTTCAAGATTATTCATGGAACTATTAAAGAAGCAACATTTTTAGATGGACGACAAGTTAAGTCTCTCAACAGACTTGAAGATGACCCTGGTACTTCTGTTGATGAGGCTCAGATATATGCAGCTGATACAATAGCAGATTTAAAAGGAACTTACTCTGGTGGTTCTGAAAAGGTAAACACAAATACTTATACTTTGCCTCTAGAACACCGCCAACCCCATGAACTTCGTGTTACAGATTTGGACTTAAAGTTGATGAAGGAAGAAACTGTAGGTACGGGAACAGGTTCAGGGCCTGAAGATGAGCAGGAATATATGCTACCTAACAGTGGCATTATTTATGTAGCACGGGATGATGCTTTGCTAGATTTAAGTGATGCCACAGACCCAAATAATCCTACCAACACAGACAAGTCTACAAGTCCAACAGATTTTATTCTTGACCCTTCTGCCAAGCCTAATGCCATTAGATTAATTAACGGTTCAGAACTAAGCCGTGGAACTTCCAATGATTATCGGTTTGTAGAAAAGGGATTAATTCTGGTGACAGACCTACCAACTTATTTGAGAGCAGATGGACAAGGTGGTTTTAACTTGCACACTGGAGGCGAGGAATTTGATACACAACTGGATACCACCAGTGGAAATTTTTGGAATAACTTCTACACTCGCGGTTCCTCTGGTCTGAATAATAATTTTGCTTGCCGCCAAAGTGAACCTGGTTGTGGTACAACTGCTGACAGGTGGAGAACTGCAACTATAATTGCAGATGCTGTAACTGTTATGTCTAATGATTTCAGGGATGGTTTTCGTGAACAAGGAGATTTTGACCTGAGAAATAATGCTGGTACTGTTGGTGTAGTAGACTCACGTTTGGAAAGTGGTTTCTGGTATAACAACTTTGTTACAAGTTTCAATTGGGATCCTGGCACTCACTTCCCAGATCAAAACAGCAACTCTTATCTGACTAATGGAGTTACTCCTATTCAGCGACGAGCAAATAATTTCCCTGAGTATTTGATGGAGGTTTGTACTAAGTTGCCTGTTTCGGAGTGTCAATCTGGTGATTGGGATGTAATTATAGATAGCAATAGTAGTGGAGCGTTTGAGAATGGAACAGATACAAGCTCGAAGGCATCGAATTCAGTAGGAAATACTGTTGTTAATATTTTATCAGGAACAACAGCTCGCCCTGCCGACCCAAAACTACAAAGATATCCACGTCGCGTAGCTTTCTTACGTGATACTAGTAATAATTTAGTTGATAAGACTAAAACAACAAAAGTAACTACATCAGATAAATTAGTTCCTCTGGGAATTGACTCAAGTGGTAATATTGCTCAGTACCCTATAAGTAGTAAGACTCTACCAGATAACCAACCAGGAGCTTTATGGTTTCATACCACTAAAAAACGTAGCGATCCAAGTAATATAGGTAATGTATCCTACAGTGCTGGAAATCCATTATTCATCAAAGAAATGCCGACAGCTCTGGACGGACAACCACTTCTAGTACCAATGTTGCAGATTCATTTACCCAAAAATAATCCAAAGAATAACCCCTTTAATAATAAGGGTGGATACATTTATGATGAATGGCTACAAAACGTTACTGCTAATAACACAACTTATAATGCTACCTTTGTTTCAGGGATAACTCCATCGAGACCAAACCCCGCAGAAAGTGGAGCAGGTTTGCATAACTTTGTCCGTTTGATTGAACAGTGGCAACCAGACGGAAATAAAAAAACAATAAGCATTGCTGGCAACTTCATTCAAACTGGAGATAGTAAATATGCTACTGCACCATTCCAAGCTGCTGACCCTAATCAAAATATTGGGTTCTTCTTTAACAGCAACTCTAATACATACTTAAAAGGAACAAAGCAAAACAAAAAATGGGTGTACAGAACAAACAACGGTGATGGTAGGGCACCATTCTATAGGTTTGCTAATCGTGCCTGGGGTTTTGATGTAGGCATTCTATCTCAAAGTCCCGACCTATTTGCTCAAAGGTTTACTTCCCCACCAGTAAGTGACCCGGATGAATTTTTCCGAGAAGTTGGTCGTGATGATTTATGGGTTCAAACATTATTATGTGCTGCTGAAGCAGACGATAATACTTATACAGGAGGTGGTCCCAATCAAACTTACAAAAATTTTGCCTTAGATGAAAGCGAACGTCAAGGCACATGGTGTAAGGATCAGACAACTGCAAACTATCCTGCAAATCCTAATATTTAACTAAGTAGTGAGGTAATACAAATGCTCCAACATAAAAGCTTGAAGCCAAAAATAGACAATGCAATTACAAAAGTCATATTGCAAGAGTCTGATGAAAGTGGCTACACCATTATAGAATCCTTAGTGGCGATGATTGTGGTAGCTGTATTAATGAGTGCCATTGCCCCTGTTATTGCTCTATCTGTAGGAACTCGCGTTCAAGCAAAACGGGTGGAATTAGCTAGTCAAGCAGCAAAAAGTTATATTGATTGGGTAAGAAGCGATATAGAGGAAAATACACCTCCTAGTTATATAGGAGTGGATCTTGATGATGCTCCTGCTCCTGATCCTACCAGTGGAAGTTTAGATTGCAACGATAATCTATACTGTACTAGTCCTCCTCAAACTAAGAGTAGTTTATTTTGTGTCAATGGAGATGATACACCGGGATGTAGTACTGATAGTCTCACTGACATGATAGTTCAAGGAGTGCGAAGATATGGTAATATTTCAGAGGGTTATGTTTTAGGAGTAAGGGTTTATAGAGCAGATGCTTTTAGGGAAACAGAACTTTGTGGCCCTCAAAACCAATCATGCCCTACTGAACAATCAACTATTACTAATGCTATTGGTAATCGTAGGCTACCAGTTTTACAGTTGACAACAGAAATTGCTCCTACACAAAGCTCATTTCAAAATTTGTGCGATCGTATAGGTAGTGGTTTACAAAATAATCCCTGTACATAATCTCCGATCAAAAAATAAACAAATTAAACATGGTTAAGAACAAGGAAAAATGTGAGAATGAGAATGAAAATTTTACTCAAATTACTCCTAAATACTGAATTAAGGAATAATTCGCCTTCAGAAAAAACTATTAGTGGCTTGACTATGATAGAGCTATTAATAGGAATGATTATGACAGCAATAATTACCATTCCTTTATTGAGTTTTGTTGTCAATATACTGGATACTGATGTTACAGAAGAAGCAAAAACTAATTCTGAGCAAGAGATACAAGCAGCAGTTAGTTATATTGAAAAAGATGTAAGTCAGGCAATCTATATTTATGATTCAAACGATTCAAATTTTGCTAATTTTGCTAATCATCTTACATCTAATAGTCAATCTCCTAAACTTGTATTCTGGAAGCGAGAATTTGTTGAAGATTCGATTTGCTCAACAGGTAATTGTAATGATGGCGAAGATGATGGTTATGCACTGGCCTTAGTGGCATACTATGAAATACCAGAAACTGACTCTGATTCTATTTGGTGTCAACCAACTCAAAAAACAGGTTGCCCAAAAAGAATAACTAGACTTCAAATAAAAGATGGGGTCAAAGATATTGATGGAAACTATGTTGTAGGTGCTAAGGGCCAAAAAGATGTAGGATTTCGTGAGTTTGACTCTTCAGATTACCTGGCATGGACACCTGATGGAACTATAGCAAAAACTCCAGAAGTTTTAATTAACTACATTGAAAATTTTACAGTAGATTCAGTGACTGATAACAAGTTGGCACAAATAACAGTAAAAGGTAATGCCATGCGTCGCTTGCCTGGAAAATTTGATACAGATAAAGTAGATTGCAACGATGTACCACCTTATTGCCCAAAAATAACTGCTCAAGTAGGAAAACAGAGTGGTTTAGGAGAATAGCATTATTTGAAAATGCTATACTTAAGAATAAAAAAAGTCAATTTTAAATGTCTAAGTAGAAGCAAATTCTTAATTATGAAAGTTCCTGTATTATCAACCATTAGGCAGGTTTACTTGAGGCAAATGAACACTCAGTATAGCAGATTGAACCCAGGATTTACTATCCTAGAAGTAATAACTGTGGCGTTAATTATTGGGATTTTATCAGCGATCGCTGTTCCTGGTTGGAATGCTTTTATCAACAACCAACGCACCCGCACAGTAAATGATTCTGTGTTTCGAGCATTGAGGTCGGCACAGGGTGATGCTAAGTTGAAGAAGAAAGATATAACTGTTACTTTTAAATACAACAAATATCCACCAGTAGTCAGCATTAATAATATAGATCAGACGTTAAATGCCAATGGTGAAATTAAAGCAGGAATAGTTGAGTTAGCTACAGGCGAATGCGCTGCTGATGATTGTAGTAATGGTTTTACTACTGATACAAATACAAATATTATTTTTAATAACCAGGGTATTATTGAAAATGATGACAGCCTTCCTTTTGCAATAACAACAGCTATAGCAGAGGGAAAAGGTGCGAAAAGGTGTGTCATAGTTCAAACTATTCTTGGTAATATGAGAACTGCTGAAGGTGATCAGTGTCCACAACCTGATGATTGGTAGAAAACTACATATAGTTATTTTGATTTAGATTGAGACAAGTATTTCTTGCTATAACTCGCGTTTGGTGCAGAAAAAGTTTTCCATTCTTATTTAAAATGACTATAACTATAAAAAGTAATTCTATAGTTGAATTTACAGCGCTTTTTAAATTGATGAACTACATCGCCATAACCAAAACCTTGTAGGGACGTTGCATGCAACGTCTGTGGTCGACCGACATGAAAAATGCTGTAAGCCTATGCTCACCACATAACAACTGCCTTCTCAAAACTACTCCAGGTTAACGACAAGGCAAATTTTTTTACGTTCAAAAACATCCATCACCCTATTTGATAAAACCCA
>JAKQYE010000259.1 GCA_023356605.1 Trichodesmium sp. MAG_R02
CGCACCTCCTCACCAACCAACTCCTTACTACTCACCTCCAACTCTATCAACCTCTCCAAAATCTCCTGCACTAACTGACCATCAGCACGCCGCAAACCCTTGATATCTTCCGCCAAACAACTACCAGAAAACAATAAATCTCTATGTAACCACTGCTCATACTCACTACCATGATTCAAAATTGCCCTCATCGCCTTTGCCGCCTTTTTCGGCTTCTGTTGCCCTATTAACAATAATAAAACCTCCCGCCAGTGAGGGTCATGCAAATACTTGCCAATACAACCCAGCACAATCTCAAAATCATCCTCATTATCCGCTCGATACCTAATCTCCTCAGCACACAAATATTCCTGAAACGTCTTATGCACAAAAGCATAATAATCTTGTCCCTGTTCATTCAATAAACCAGTACGTTCCCGAATCAAATCTATAAACCTCTCAGCCTCTTCCCGCGCCTGATATAACTGCACCTGCTTCAACTCCTTAATCTCTCCTCTCAACTGCTCCCTCAACTCCTCCTGACCTATCAACGTACCACTCTCATTATTCTCAACATCTCCCTGAGTATGGACCCAATAACCCAACAATTCCATCAACCTGCCCAAATCATCCCTATCCAAATACTGCAACTGCCCATCACTACTCAACTCCTTCTTCGCATCCCAAGAAATTAACAACATTTCCACCGCCCTGTCATAAAGTCGATGTCTTTCCTTAGGCAAAACCGCCTGATACCGATGAATTAGTACAATTATCGTCAACAATAAAGGATTCCGTGCCAACAGCTTAATACGGTCATTATCATCCAATGCCTTTTGTAAACTCTTCTTCCATCTTGCCGCCTCCCCTAGCCCTCGAAACCGACTGTCATACCAATTATTGATAAACGTCAAAATCTTTTCATCATCAAACCGCTGCATTTCATAATGGGGAAATTCTTCCATACGAAAAAAGTCCCGCCGATACCCCGCAGGGCGAGATGTAATAATTGCGTAATTTCTGTCAAACTGTCCTAAAAAATTCTCAATGCGGCTCACAACATCATAACGCCTCCCCGACTGTGGCACTTCATCCAAACCATCCAACAATATCAATGCCCTACCATCCTCCAACCAATGTTCAAAAAATCCCACAGGCAGGGTTTTGACTTGCATAGTTTTCTCCGTAAATATCCGAATATATTCAAGAATACTTTTATCAGAATATCTAGCCATATCCCGCATCCTGATTAAAATTGGCAACCAGTCGGTTTCACTATCCAAACCCAAAACTTGAGGCTGTTTGTCTGCCAACATTACCGCAAAATAACTCATTAAGGTTGTTTTTCCCGAACCAGGGGCACCTAAGATGACAAATTTTCGCGATCGCTCTTGAGTCCATAAGTCGGAAGCGAGAAACTTTCTGCCAGAACTATTGGCCAATAGTTTTTCTTGTAGTTCCTGACTTTCTCTGAAAAATAAATCCCGTTCAAAAACCCCTCTTGTTGAGACATCTTCTAGCACATCTGGCATCACGAAAATATTAGCTAATTTCTCTGACTTTTCTATTTCTTGCCCAGGCACAGGAATGCCAGCAAACTTTACATCATCAAACCAATTAGCTAACCGTTTAAAATAATGTTCTTTAGCAACCTGGAATTTAATATAAGTATCAGTTTTTTGAAAATAAGCATTAACAAATATTTCTATCCACTCCCGGAGATATTTTTGATTTAGTTGAATTTTTTTGGCTTTTGCTTCCTGTTCAAAGATAGTAATTAAAGTTTGAATATCTGGCTTACCTTGATTAGTTAATGGTTTTTCTAATTCCGTCAAAACACCAGAATTATTAAAATATTGCTGCAGAAAATTTTTAACTCCATTCCATCCATCTGGTTTAGCAAAATAAAATAAAGATTTTTGGGGAGGAAGTTTTTTTTCCCATTCCTTAACAGCTATTTCTCCAGATTTAACCGCCTTTTCTATATCGGTTTTATTGAGAGATTGAATTAGGCGATCGCTACCTTTTTCCAAAGCACTATCCCACAAAGAATTTGCGATTATTGAAAGTCCCCAAGTTGCCAAACTAGCTTCCACAATTTTACCTTGAATTAAGTACAATTAAATTGTAATACCATTTTGAAATAATTCAGGACTTAGGCAAATTCCCATAAGGAGCCCAGATTCGAGGTTTTCTGGGATTCCCCCTCATCCTCACCCTCAGGACAGGAGGGTGGGTAACTCCTGCCTTAGCTAGCAATAGTTATTCCCAAAACTTCCCACTGTCTAGCTTTTAACTTTTGACTTTTAACTTTTGAAAATTTACTGGATATGGGAGTTATGGGTAAGTTCTATATTTACAGAACTTACTCAAATTCACCTTAAAAACCCCATATGTAGTGACTTTCTGGCATTTCCCCTCACCCTCATGTAGTTCCCGTGAGTAAGTCCTGTTTAATATTAAAATCTAATGAACAACAACCTATTTAATTTTATTTTAGGAGTATATTTATGGAAATAGAAGCTATGGTAACTGAAACAGTTATTGAGCAAAATTTAGAACAATTTCTCTTAGTTCTTTGTGTTTCTCTGAGTGTAGCGACTCTTTCCCGAGTTTTTAGTTGGTTTCGTCGAATTCCCTTTACATTATTATTAGTAATTGTAGGATTAATTCTGGCATTTGTTGATATAAGATTAGTCAGTTTATCCCCCGAATTAATTCTAGAAATTTTCCTCCCTCCCCTATTATTTGAAGCTGCTTGGAATTTGAAATGGAAAGACTTAAAACGAGATTTAGTTCCGGTGGGATTTTTTGCTATTTTCGGTGTGATTATTTCAGTGGTTGGTATGGCTTATGGTTTAAACTTTTTTACTGGCATTCCCTTAGCGATCGCCTTTTTAGTTGGAGCTAGTTTATCAGCAACAGATCCCATTTCTGTTGTTGCTTTATTAAAAGAATTAGGAGCAAGTAAACGGTTACGCACTCTAATGGAAGGAGAAAGTTTATTTAATGATGGGGTTGCAGTTGTTGCTTTTACTTTGTTAGTAGGAATTCCCTTAGGAACCGTAGATAAATTTTCGATTTCAAATTCTTTATTGACTTTTATCAGTTTTGTTGGTATTGGTATTGGTGTTGGTTCCTTAGTAGGTTTTGGAATTTCTTACCTCACCCAAGGTTTTGATTTGCCTTTGGTAGAACAGTCAATAACTCTTGTTTCTGCCTATGGCACTTATATAATTACTGAAAAATTAGGGGGTTCGGGAGTTATTGCAGTTGTCACAGTTGGTTTGATTTTCGGTAACTTTGGTTCTCGCATTGGAATGAACCCACGTACTCGGTTAATTGTTAATGAATTTTGGGAGTTTGTGGCATTTTTTGTTAACTCTATCGTATTTTTGTTAATAGGTGACCAAATTGAATATACAATTTTGGCAGATAATATAGTATTGATCGTGGTTGCTATTGGAATGGTGATTATCACACGAGGAATTTCGGTTTATGGTTTGAGTGCTTTGAGTAATTTGGTCGCTAATTCAAATATTGGTTTGAGAGAACAGACTTTGCTTTGGTGGGGAGGTTTGCGAGGTTCAGTTTCTATTGCTCTGGTTTTGAGTGTACCTGTAGTTTTACCTGGAAGAGATGAAATTACCGCAGTTGTATTTGGGGTGGTATTGTTTACTTTGTTGGTGCAAGGTTTAACCACTCAGCCAATGTTACAAATATTAGGTTTAATTGGTGATCAACCCCTGCGTCAGGAATATATGGAGTTTATCGCTCGTCGTGTAGCTTTAAACCGAGTACTTAATTATATTTCTGAGTTGGTAAGCCGACAGGAAATTGACCGAGAATATTATCGTTCTCAGACAGAAATTTTGCAACGGGAGTTAAAACAGTTGCAGGAAAAAATAGATCACATGCAGGCAGAACATTCTCAGTTGGTGGCGTTGGAGCTGAAGTTATTGCAGGAGGAGTTGGTAGATATTGAGGTAAATACTTATGCTGAGTTTATTCTCGCGGGTAAGTTGAATAATAATGTGTCGCCACTTTTGGCAGAGTTATTTGAAAAGTAGAAGTAATATCATTGTGAGGGCGAATGGCATTCGCCCCTACATCTGGCGTTTTCAAGGTGAATTTTGGTGATTCCTAATACTTTCAAAATTCTCTTTTTGGGTATTCTAATTTATTACCAAACAAGGGTTTTGTTGGGTTTCACTGTCGTTCTACCCAACCTACAAATTCTACAAATTCCTGTTAATAACAATCTGGTTTTTTGGGGGTTAAATTTTGATTTTTGATTTTTGATTTTATGCAGAACTTACGCAAAGAAACCGGGTTTCTACAGTAACAGGACTTACGCGAAGAAACCTGGTTTCTACAGTAAATCATTGTTTTTAACACATAAATATCTAGGAGAAACCGGGTTTGCGGAGTTTGCCTTCGTAAGTCCTGAGTAAATCATTGTTTTTAACACATAAATATCTAGGAGAAACCGGGTTTTTCAGTTTGCCTGCGTAAGTCCTGTTATTTTAATAAAAATCAGGTATTGTTGGATTTCACCGTAGTTCTATCCCACCGACAAATTCCTGTTAATAACAATTACAGATTGACAGTAGATTCTATCTTAGTTAAGCTGTTGTGTATTTAGACGATAAATTAATTGTATATCTCATTCATAGGATGACTCAAAAGACCAATGACAACAACTAAAACAAAACCAATAAATTGGGATGCCTTAGCATCAGAGCTAACAAATATCGAAATTATTACTGAGCCTAATAAAGTCATTAAACTATCCTTAGACTATTATCATTTCAGCCCGATTTTACAATCACAACTGAAAGATAAAAAAGCTAATTTAATTGTTCGTCCCAACAATGAAACAGAGGTTTTACAAATAGCTAAAACTTGTGTTAAATATCAAGCACCTTTGACAATTAGAGGTGCTGGAACTGGTAATTATGGGCAATGTATTCCTTTAGAAGGAGGGGTAGTTCTCGACACTACAAAAATGAACAATATTAATTGGGTTAAACCTGGTTTATCTTGTGTAGAACCAGGTGTAAAATTAGTCGCTCTAGATAAAAAAGCCAAAGAAATTGGTTGGGAATTAAGGATGTTTCCCTCAACTTATCGCACTGCTACAATTGGCGGTTTTATCGGTGGTGGTAGCGGTGGAATTGGTTCAATTAATTATGGTTTATTGAGACATCGTGGCAATGTTTCTGCAGTGCAAGTCGTGACTATGGAAGATGAACCAAGAGTTATAGAATTGCGGGGTGATGATGTACAGAAAGTTAATCATGCTTATGGCACAAATGGAATTATTACTCAGTTAGAAATACCTTTAGCTCCTACTTATCCTTGGGGGGAATTAATTGTCACTTTTGATGATTTTATGACTTGTGCAAAATTCGGTCAAGCATTAGGAGATAGTGATGGAATTGTGAAAAAATTAATTACTGTTTTTGCTTGGCCGATACCTAGTTTTTTTGTCAGTTTAAAAAATTCTATTCCTGAAGGAAAACATTGTGCTTTTGTGATGATATCTGAATATAGTTTGGCATCTTTTCAGGATTTAGTTAAAGAGTTTCAGGGTGAAATTTGTTATCAAAAAACTGCTCAAGAAGCAAGTAAGGGGACGCCAATATATGAGTTTACTTGGAGTCATACGACTTTACACGCTCGGAGTGTAGATACAAATTTGACTTATTTACAAAGTGGTTTTCCAACTGATAAAAATTTAGCTCTTGTAGAAAAAATGTATCGACATTTTGGTGATGAAGTTATGATTCACATAGAATTTACACGAAATTATGGTCAAACTGTGGCCGGAGGAGGACAAATTGTTCGTTATACTTCCGAAGAACGACTGAATGAAATTATTGAGTATCATGAGCAAAATGGGGTGAATATTTTTAATCCTCATACCTATATTTTGGAAGATGGAGGTATGAAAACTGTTGATATTGAACAGTTAGAATTTAAGCAAAAAGTAGACCCATTAGGTTTATTAAATCCTGGCAAAATGAAGGCTTGGTTGGAGACTATGGAAAAAAAATATTAGAGTTTTGCGATCGCAACTCCTGGAGTTATAAGGTACATTTGCGACTTGCCTAAATTTCTTTTCAAAAGGGGAACTTTTTGTGGGTTCCCCCGCTTCTGATAGCAGTTTTCCGGCACGGTAGACCACTGTAGGGAGGTTCCATGGAAGTTCTCTACAAGGTTGTTATGGCGATGTAGTTCATGAATTTGAAAAGCCATGTCAGGAAATATCAGAGCCTTATTTTGATCAAAAGTGGCATCAGGAGCAAAATAGAACTTGATGAATACTATGAACAACCCCCTCGATAAAATTTACTGCATCATTAACCATATCTTCATCTATAGGCCAACGCTGTCCTATATTATAGCTAGGATCTATGTCAGCTTCATGAGCAATTTTATTCCTACGTTCTACTATAAAACTAAGCTGTTCTTTAATTTGTTTGATATCTTCTGACTTAGGTTTACCCATTTGAGCACCAACTTCGTCCCATAATTTTTTGTCTGAAATAAGTCTAATCCCATCAGCTATTTTATCTGGTTGCTGAAAACTCTTGTATCCAAGACTTTTGCGAATTTCCTCCTCTAGCCAAAAATTACCATTTAACTTATTAAGCATCATATCAGAAATAGGTTGAATTAGAGATTTCACTGTATGAGACTGCTGTAGAAACTCATCACCATAGTTTTGTAGAAACTCATCTTCCAGCCAAGAGTCGATATTTATCGCTACCATTCGGTCTTGATGAGCAGCACCAAGGGAAACTTGAAAGCGAGCAAAAGCTGATTGTTTGCTAGACTGAGGTTCAGAACGTTGACCTTGATAAATTTCCAACATTCCTAAAGTCACGACTTCGTGAATATAGTAGTCTAAAGCGCTGACTGCAAGAACTAAAGCTGCTCTGAGAATATCTGATAGATCTAAGGTATTAGTACCTTGAGTTTTGAGTGAATTGTGAAGGACTATCAATTCTCGAACGCGATGAATGCTAATATTAAACTGATTGAGTACTGACTGCATGGGAGGTGGTTAGTCCAATAATTTTTTCTGCCAGTTGTGAAAAGGTTTCTCGAAATTCTTTTTGTTTGTTTTGATTATTCTGCAACACAACTCCTGTTTGGCCTAACTGTTCAGGTGTCAGAGCATAAACTGGTGTTCGGTGTTCTTGAGATAGTGCAATTAGACTATTGAAGTTAGAAATTTTTGTTAAGGTGTAATTATCTTCTATTCCTTGACTACGATAAACTGTTTTTTCTAACAACATTTGATTTTGTTCTAATACTGGAGCTAGTTTATTAGAAACAGTGTTTTGTATTTTCTCAATCCATATTTGAAAAGCAGCAGTTTCTTTCCCACGTATAATTCGATAGTTTTGAACAATAGTTCCGAGAAAACTTAAATTGACATCAGGAAAAGGATAGTTAGCATCTTTGAGAATTGGAAGTGAACTTGCTTTCTTAGCCCAAGCATGCCACTTTGGCATCACTTTTGTTAGAGAGTCAATTGCCATCAAAGAGAAAAAATCAGCAGTAGTAGGAACTAAGAAAAAATTACTGGTCATTAATAAATTCTGATTAATTGAGCCTAAGCTGGGACTCATATCAATTATAATATAGTCAGCGTTATATTTGAGTGCAGTTTTATTAAATAAATCAGTCAAGGCTCCTGGTACGTTTTTAAGAGCTGCTATTGAACCACTTAATTCTTGAGCAATACCCAGTGTTACTTCGTATTCGGCAAGTCCAACATGACCAGGTAGTAAAAACAATCTTTCCTGACCTATGATCGGAATACAGTCAATTGCTTCAATTGCTCTTGGTTGTGCTTCAAAAGCTGGAGCTAAACCTGTCTTTATATTTGAACCTGTATTATAAATTGTTTCTATTCTTTTTTCGTCGTCCTCAGTTCCTTCTCCCAAGCTGACTCCAGTCAAATTACACTGTGGGTCTGTATCGGCAAGGATAACTGTTTTACCTTTTGAAGCTAACATCCAGCCTAAATTAAAGGCAGTTGTAGTTTTGCTAACTCCACCTTTATGATTAAATAGGGCAATTTTTTGAAC
>JAKQYE010000026.1:0-38418 GCA_023356605.1 Trichodesmium sp. MAG_R02
CGCTCTCAATTATTTCTATTTTTCAGTGATTAAATTCACTGGAGACAGAGGAACATTGCCTGATTTAGTTAGCGTAATTATTACACTAACTATTTTTTCTTTTTGTCCAAAGTCCAATCACATAATTCTGCAAGAGTTACGTCTGGATATTTTGGCATAAGTTGTTTTCAATTCTTATCTGCATTTGTCAGATGGCAAAACCTTGGTTTCCTGCGTTTTAAATGAAATATTCAGTCCAGGAAATAGCTTTTTTTGACTCGTCTTCGACCTAATATTTAGTCAAATACTTCAGGACTTGCTCACGCTTCACCTAGATCAAACCTATATAGAAGCTTGCTGGTATTTGCCCTCACCCTCAGGAGGTGCCAGTCCGTAAGTCCTGTACCTATAAACGTTTATAAATAATAACTGGGACTTACGCAGGCAAACTGAGAAACCCGGTTTCTCGTAGATATTTATGTGTTAAAAACAATGATTTACTGTCAAAACCTGGTTTCTTTGCGTAAGTCCTGATAACATCACCCATTTTAAATATTTATAAATATAGCACTACTCATTTAGGGCGCGGACATTGCTCAGAGACACTTGCGAAACATTTGGGAATCTAAAACTAATTTAGAGATTATCCTTAAATTTTGACTTTTAACTTTTGATTTGCATGTAGCGCTATAATTTTAATCATAGAAAATAACCAGGAAAATAGACTATGAAAATTGATATTGATATAATGACTCGCTATTTACACAGAATGCGCAATCAACCAGGATGGGATTCTCTTAATGAGGTTGCCACATCTTTAAATATGGATAGAGCTACATCTAGGCGCTACACAAAAACAGCAGAGGAATGGGAATTAATTGAGCGTCAACAGTTAGAAAATCAACCTACTAAAATTCAAGCCACTCAGAAATTAATGAAATTAGAGCCTGGAGAAGTTAGAAAAATTGTACAGGCAAATTTTCAGGAATTTAAGTTTTAGAAATTGATATTTTACTGAGAAAAATGGGCTAATATTGAGATAATTTTGAATTTGATAGTTTTGGAACAGAGGCGACAGATATTTATTATGCAACACTCAAAAAGTTTGCCATTTATTCTTGGAATACGGAAAAAAGGTAGGTAAGGTGATTATACTAAATCCTATTTATAAAGTAACCTGAGTTCGAAATTAGCTAAACTCCAGATTTTAAGATTTTATCATCCTTAGCTCTGAGTAATACTAGTTGTTAGAATGAGTTACAAAATTGCCTTAAATCGAACTGACGTTCAAGTCTACTTTTGTGTAGATAATCATATCAGGAGATAGTTACAGAGAATTTTGAAAAAGAATATGCATTGAGGGAGTGAATTGGGTATTACAATTAAATATATAGTAATCCTATCTGAAGAGTAAAATAAATGGGTGGCTAGAAGGCAAGATAAAAGAGGCAGAAATAACAAGATTTGGAGCTATTTTTTAAGACAGCATGTAATTTTAAATGCCGGATTTATGATTGCTATATTAGATAATATTTGGTCAAATATTTATAATAAAAAAACTTCCCTAATTATTGATGATTATTTATCAAGAACACTACAAATAAATTGACCTGCACCATTAGATTCAAACTTCACAATTCTACCATTTTTTTTTATTTTCTGTTGAGTGCGACAATTATAAATTTCTAATGGTTTTCTAACATCATTGATACTAACTTCTGCTCGATATTCCCAATAGTTTTTAGCACTACGTTTAATACTGAGAATACAAATTCTATTTTCCTTGTAGTTACGGCAAAAAGATGCTACTGCAGGTTGGGCAGCAGTAAAGAACAATATTAATAAAGCGATTGGCAGAATAATGTATTTCCGCATTTTTAAATTTTTTTGTAATATTAAATCTACTTAGGAGTAGAGTTCTATAATAAGGTAGGATTAGTTGAGGTGGAGGTTATACCAATGGTAAAAAAATGCTATACTTATGTGAAACTTCAACTATTAAGTGATTAACATAGGCAGAAGAACTTTTTCGATCATTAGCACCTCAGGAGAATATAAATTATTCACATTTTTTAGGGATATTGCATACAATGTCCCCACCTACTCCGACTCTACCCTCAGGTTTAGGGATGAGTCCCCATATCAAGAAAGTATAGTACAAATTACTACTTTGACTACTGCAAACAATCCATCCCCCTGATGTAGCAGCATCATTATCATCATTAACAACGGCAAAATTATCTTGTATATCTTCTGTTGTATTAAATTTGGTAAAAGTTACAGCTCCAAGTTCGATTAAATCTTCTGATGCATTAAAATCAGTTATTCTCTAATATCTACTTCATCGAGGAGGAGACTGCTATAGTATGTTCAATCAAAACTATTTAAAACCAGGTGACTTATTACAAGTTATTTCACCCAGTGGCTGTTTGAGAGAGTTGGATGCTCTCAAAAGAGGAATACAAATTTGGCGATCGCATGGCTATCAAGTGGAACTCACTCCTAACTATGACGAGCAGTGGGGTTATTTAGCAGGTACAGATGAAAGTCGCTGTAGTCAATTGGTGGCAGCTATTAATAATGAAAATTGTCGTGGTATTCTCTGCTCTAGGGGTGGTTATGGTGCTACTCGTATACTAGAAAACTGGCAAGGCCTCAATAATTGTTCATCGTCCACTCCTAAATGGTTGATTGGTTTTTCCGATGTTACAGCTCTACTCTGGACTTTTAGTAAGATGGGCTTTCTCTCCATTCATGGTCCATTATTGGCTACTTTATCTGCCGAACCAGAGTGGTCAATTCAACGACTATTTGATTTGGTAGAGGGTCGTCCCCTTGCACCTATAAAAGGAAATGGTTGGGGTGGTGGCCAAGCAAAGGGATATTTAATGCCAGCAAACTTGACTGTAGCTAGTCATTTATTAGGCACTAAGTATCAACCAGATTTGAGTGGGACAATTTTAGCTTTAGAAGATGTGAATGAAGCTCCTTACCGCATTGACCGAATGTTGACTCAGTGGGGCATGGCAGGTCTATTAGAACAGGTTAAAGGTATTGCTCTGGGGCGGTTTAGTCAGTGTTCCTCTGGGGTAATGAATCATACCGAGTTTACTGTTGAGGAAGTATTGCGCGATCGCTTAGGGAATCTAAATATTCCTATTGTCTCTGAACTTCCCTTTGGCCATGATAGCCCCAATGCAGCTTTACCTGTAGGAATGGAGGCCAGTCTTGATGGAGATGAAGGTATTCTAGAAATTAAGGGGAATTGACATCCTCCACGGTCATTAGGCACGGGAATTCCTATCGAGCCGTAGCTCCGAAGCGGGTTGACGTTTCACAAGCTGCCGCTACTTTGGCAGTAGTCTTACACTTGCCGACCCGTCCGTTTTTTGTCTCGGCATGTCCACTCGGGACCAATATATTTCTTGTGAACTCAAAAGCAAGAAGGACAAAACCTTGTGGAAAACAATCAACTAATAAAGTCGCCCGCTTATGGGCGAGGTTTTAAACCCAATTTTTCGGTAATTTGAATTCTACTACTGTGAGGTTTGGTGATGGTAGTTAACTAACTTTTTCAGATCAAATCCGGTTGAATACTTATTGTATAGTCGGGGGTGGAGTTCCGGGGAGTCCTTGAGAAGTTGAGGTCATACAGAATTAATTATATACTAACTCCCATTCTGGTAAGGTACAAAGTTTGCTTGTTTTAGTAGGGATGCTGCATACAACATCCTTAAAAAGTAGCAATTTGGAAAATAGGGTATGGATAGAGAAGAAAAAAACTGTACCGACCGTGCCTTGAGCAACCCTATATAATTTAATTCCAAATCAGAAGTTGGATGTTTCTAACCTGAATTATTCACAATACTGAGGAAAAAGCCCTCAGATGTTTATGACTCAACAATATAGTATAAGTTTGTATAAAGTTTGAATAATAATGATGGTTTTTTCCCTAAAAAATAAGTTATTTTTACCCCAGCAAAACCAAATAATTATTTGAGGCATAATCCTTTTATGAGTTTAAATGTATTTTTGCTTTTTTCATATTAGTTTCTAAATCATGTGACTGTACTGAATAGCAAAATTTTTCTGACCCTGTTTTCTCCTTTTTGTTAGCAATCTGACTACTTTCGTGCCTGACTCTTTAATTTATATACAACGGTTTAACTAAATTCAATAGACTTGACATTACACTCTTTTTAAGGTATAGTTTGCTGTTTGTATTAATTTATATAAATTTAAAAACAATAGCTCTCATTAGAGCATAATTATTAATTTTGGTGTAAGCTTTTTGGTTACTGGTAGGGATATATTCTAATCTCTATTCTTAGGAAAACTGACTAAAAAATCAATTGTCAAATCTCAAATCTATGATGAATGACTAAAAAATAAGGTTTTAAGCCCGTCCTTAAAGGGTAATGAAGAAACTAAACTTCAGTATTTCCAGCCTCTGACTTCAGCAGTTGGTACTGATAACTTATAACTAATAATTAATTGATAACTGAAATGACATCTGGCACCTGAAAAATGACTAATCAACAAACTCTCAGGCGGAAACTCTTAGACTTAGACAACAGTAACTACAAAGCCTACAGAGATATTCAAGGTAGTTACGAATTTCCTGACTTTACCCTAATTATTGACCATGTTCAGGGAGATCCCTTTGCCGCCCCTAGTAAGCTTCGGGTACAGGTGCCATATACAGTGGCTGGCTTTCCTCCAGAACTTTATAAAAATCCCATTCGGGAAATGGCCTTGCGAGATTTCCTAACTCGTAAATTTGATAGACTGGCCTATGAAGTCAGTGGACGTCGTGGCACTGGCAAGAGTGGGATGATAGCAATTACGAAAATGGGGCAGGAAGTTCTAGAACGAACATCAGCATACCTAATTAAGTTAGCTCCCCCAGCTCCTAAACCCGCTCCTGGTTCAAACCCAGCTTTAGAAAGGGCAAAACCTATAAAATTAAGCAGTCAAAAGGGTGTAGAAGTTCGATTAATAGTAGGATTACCTGCTGGTGGTCGTCGGATTTTAGGTAGGCAAGCAGCAGAAATGCTTTGTGATGATCTCCCATATATTGTTCACCGGAGTCTCAAATATGAACAATTAGATGGTGATGTTTGCCGCCATCATGTAGAAACTGTAGAAGATACAGATTGGTTACGGAAACAGTTGCCAGAAAAAAATTTAGTGGCCTTTGTGGCTAATGGGGCAATTTTACCCCGCCAGAGTGGAGTTGATGATCGCCCTTTATCATCTGAGGAAGTAGTACCATTTAAGTCCCCTCCTTCTCTGGAAGTAGAATTTGAATGTCCAAATCAAGGTAAAATTTATGGTATGGGAATTCCTAAGGGGGTGACATTAATTGTTGGTGGTGGTTACCATGGTAAGTCGACTCTCCTTAAAGCAATTGAACGAGGGGTTTATAATCATGTTCCTGGTGATGGACGTGAATTTGTAGTGACAGATCCAGCAGCAATTAAAATTAGAGCTGAGGATGGCCGTAGTGTTGCTGGTGTAGATATTTCTCCTTTTATTAATCAGTTGCCTAAAGGTCGTTCGACTACTCAGTTTACTACTGAAAATGCTAGTGGTAGTACATCTCAAGCTGCAAATATTATGGAAGCTTTGGAGGCTGGTCTGGGAAATAGTAATTCTGAAGAAACTGCAACTACTGCTACTCCCCCTGTGTTGTTAGTGGATGAAGATACAGCAGCTACTAATTTTATGATTCGCGATCGCAGAATGCAAGAACTTATTGCTAAAGAACGGGAACCAATTACGCCTTTTATTGATAAAGTACGACAGTTATATACGGATTATCAAGTCTCAACTATTTTAGTGATGGGTGGTAGTGGTGACTATTTTGAGATGGCAGATAAAATCATTGCCATGGAAAATTTCCAAGGGCAAGAAGTTACAGAAAAAGCTAAGGAGATTGCCGAAAAATACGCTACTGGTCGTAGTGCTGAAGGTGGTGAAAAATTTGGTGAAATCCGAAGGCGAATACCACTACCAGCAAGTCTAGACCCTAGTCGTGGGCGACGAGATGTGCGTTTAAAAGTGCGGGATGTTGATGAAGTAGTGTTTGGGAGTGAAGATGTTGACCTTTCTGCAGTGGAACAATTGGTGAGTAAAGACCAACTAAAGGCAATTGGTGTTGCTATGGTTTATGCTAAAAAACAATATATGGATGGTAATCGCACATTATTAGAAATTATTGATGCTGTCATGGCAGATATTGAATCTAAAAGTTTGGATGTTTTAGTTCCTTTTCCACAAGGAGATTTAGCTCTATTCCGACCTTTTGAATTGTTGGCAGCTATAAATCGTCTGCGAACTTTGAAAGTTAAATAATTAGAAAATACAAAAATCAGAATGATTGATTTTCTAGTATTCCCTAAGTATTTCTTCGAGAATATCAGAGTTAATTTTGGGTATCAGTTGTCAGTTATTAGTTATAAAAAAAGATAGAGACTTAACTTTGACATCCTCCCCGGCCTAAAGGCCCGGGGAAAAAACTGGGCCGTAGCCCCTCGGCGGGTTGACATCTCACAGGCTGCTCCTACTTTGGCAGTAGTCTTATGGTGGCCGACTTGTCAGTTGTTTGTCTGGTGTAAGCCCACCCGCGACTAATATATTTCTTGGGAACTAAAAAGCAAGAAGGACATAACCTGTAGAAAAAAATCAACTAAAAAGTCGCCCTAGAAGGGCGAAGCTTTAAACCCAATTTTTCGATAAATTGTAATTTTTAACTCACCTTGTGTGACTTCTATTTAACTGCTCTAAAGCCCATTTTGCTATTTTCTCAACTTCTGGATCTGGATCATACTCTGCTTGTCGCAAGAGGTTGGTTACTTGAATGATCAACTCATACATTCGCATTAAATCTCGGATAGCATTTTTTCTGACTTCTGCATTATCATTCTGAAGTGATATTACTAAAGCTCTGCTCATTGGTTTTAATGTTTTAGTACCAATTTCTGAGAGAGTTGCTAAAATTAAACTTTGCTGTTTAGAATCAGAATCTATGAGTAAGTTGACTAATGGTTGAACAGCTCTAGAATCTCCTTTTTGACCAAGCTCCCAAATAGCTTTATGGCGTTTATTCGGGTCGAAGTTTTGCAATTCATTAATCAACTTCTCAACAATATTAACCTGAGGCAAAGGATAATTGTTTGGCTGAATAATATTGTCAAAGTTAGACTCTTGAACAATATAATTTTTGTCAGTTGCTGTTGATAAATTTAGTTCAGTTTCTGCTTGTTCAGAATTATTATATTCTTGGGTATCCATAGAATAATTACTATCAACTATAGGAAATGTTTCTGCTTCAATTTCTTGGTCTTGATGATCTAATTTG
This sequence comes from Trichodesmium sp. MAG_R02, assembly GCA_023356605.1. Lineage (GTDB taxonomy): Bacteria > Cyanobacteriota > Cyanobacteriia > Cyanobacteriales > Microcoleaceae > Trichodesmium. The sequence goes on from JAKQYE010000026.1 coordinate 7,343, forward strand.
GAGCTATTCTGGGAAATCGGTACATAAGCATTTTCCCCTGAATTTCCTTGTAATGCAGGAACAAAAGAATCTAGAGAATTTTCAGTATTAGCCACAGAATAGTTTTCGGAAGATACTGATAAGTTTCGGTTATTTACTTCAGAATAGTTAGTTTTATTATCAGCTGAAGTTGCTTTTGATGTTTCCTCTGGATCTAAATCTTGAGGTTGATTATCGTCAAAAAGCTTGAGTAAAATGAATACTGCTGTGGCTGTGACTATAACAGATATTATACTCAAAAGAAATAGTGTTTTTCGCTCCGCTAGAACCTTGAGTATGGAACGAATTGGTCTAGGTACTTTGGTTTTTAAGTCACTATTTTGAGCAATATACAGATGAACTAGAGAATTAATTTGATGAGATTGTTTGAGATTTTCTGTTTTTGTTAAGGCACGATTGCTAAATTCCCATGTGCTAGAATCATCAATTATTGCTCTACTTGGAGTTGGAGAAAAGCAAAAGAAAGTCAACCATATAATAATAAAAAAAGTGGATTTGTAGTTGAGCATAATGTTCTTTCAGGAGTTTTATGAGGCAGCTTTTACATTAATAGGTCATTTGAGTGATCATGACCGTGAGCTAAAGCTAGAGGTTGAAGACATTATATTTAAGGGTTATTATAGTTTAGCTTGACCTTCGATATCATTAGTTAAAAATAGATAACATGGAAGCTTTAGCAACAAAAATACTACTTTAACGAAGGCAAAATATTTCGGCATTTAGAGACTATATCTTGAGAAAAAGTTTTGGCAAAAGCTAATATTTATTGAGTAATGGACAGAGCAATTTTGGAGTAGACAGAATTCGGTATTAAAGCTTTTATAGTTAAAGAATTAGTACCGCGAAATAACCTTGTGTCATAATAGATAACCCTAAAATTCATTTAGGACAAATAGGGATAGAAGTTATTGAAAAAGTTAGGACTAGTATCATGTATTTACCTCTTGATTCACCAGAATTTTTGCCCTATAAAACTTTTGGTCAAAAGTTAAAGTTATTATCAAACTTACATTCCGCACGTCAACATGTAGTATATCAGACATAATATTGAAAGCCTTGCCTGATAATAACTCTGAAGTTTGTAAGTAAAAATACATATTACAACGACTATTGATAGTTATCAGCAATAACAGAGGCTATAATCTACCTTATTCGTTAAAAACACCCTTGTAGTATACTTGAAGTGCGGGAAGTGGGATCAAAAAAATTAAAGCAAAAAAAGACAAATATTTAATAGACTTTATTACCTTAGCTATATTGTAAGTTATCCAAAAAGATACTTGCAACTGGTTTACCCATTGTCGTTACTATACCCTATAATTGTGGGAATTGCTATAATAAAAGAGTCTACTCTGCCTTCAGCACTCTACCTCCTAATTTTTACTCAAACTTTAGTGAAAAAATGCTAAAAAAAGAGGTAAGCTAATACTCATTTAAAATGCGTATTAGTAAGCTAGAACTTAGAAGGTTTTTTCCTCCAAACGAGGCATACAATCAATTTGTCATTTAAATGCACAAAAGCTTGAAGTTCATATCATGTATGCATTTTACATTAATGACTACAGCCGTGGTAGTACAATGAAAGAAAATAACTTCAGTGGCCAGACTCTCTTATTTCCATGGATGGTTCGATCGCTTTAATCATATATTGAAGATAGCAGAATTAACTATAACTACCCTATTTAAGTTATAATATTTTGCTGGTAGTTAGGACTCATAAGTCATGATTTTAAAGGTTTTCAGTGAAAATTAACTGTGACAAAGATTATCACAACCAATTTAGGATTACTAAGCTGTCGTGCATTTAAACCACGTTAACAGAATTTCCTTGATTTTTAAGTTGACGATTCCATATATAATGAGTTCTCCTTTATTTAAGAGTTGATGTAGTAAAAACTCTAACTCTTTAATTGATTTGAAAAGACGATTAGCAGTATACTATTTAGCAGAATGCCAAACCAATTTAATTAGGTTTTTTCAGGACTATATTCAGGTAGAAACTCTAAATATATCTTCGGTATTTCGGCTTTATTTTATGTAATATCTCTTCTTTTTTATGAAAGATTGCATTATTTAAAATTCGGATAGATATTACTTTTAATTGAAATTAAAATAAGGATGCAAATTGTTAAATTTATTTACTGACAATCTTTATGCGGTGTATTTTTGATAATCCTGATCCGATATTTACACTTACATAAGTGTCTTTGCGTAAGTCCTGATAGTATCTTTCCATAAGTCCTGAAAACATCATAAATTAAGGCAGTTGATACTCGTCAACGCTGCTTTAGTAGAGTTTGTACAGTATTCTCCTTACAGCGGTTTTCATATGAATAAACCACAGTGTTCAAAGCAACCCATGGCATCATCTTCAGTAATTTGAGCGATCGCGCTTACTAATAACTCGATCCAGTTGTTCTGAAGTTCGAGGCTGATAAGAACGGAGGAAATTTTTAAATTTTGACCAGCTAGATTCGATAGGTGACTCTCTCTGGAGAGTAGGCTGGGTGTGAATATTAATTCGGCTCCTGCTGAGTTAATCAAGTCTTTAATTCTTTGTCCTTTACAGCGGTTTTCATATGAATGAGCCACAAAAGTTTAAAATGTGACTTCATACCAAAATAGTTATCTAGAGCGATCGCTAAACCACAAAAATGGCCAGACCATATTCACAAAATTTAGGCCGACCTGTGTAATGGGCCATTCAATACCAAGAAGGTTCTTAACGTCAAATAGCACAAAGGTTTCAAGGAACGTTTAACTTTTGTCCGTAATTTATTACGGCATTATCGAACCACAGGAACTGTGAATCCAAAGCAACGTGGGGGAGGACCATTGATCTAAATTTGAGACTAATTTTGATTCTTTAATGAGCGCATAAAATTCAACAAAAACCAGATATTTTACTTTGTGAATTATGGGAATATTTAGAAATTAGAACAGCAGTAAAAGTTAATCTATCAACAATGTATAGAATTTTCAAAAAAATTAATATAAGTAGAAAAAAAAGTATTTGTGCTTCCCTTCCAAGAGAGAGAAGATATTAAGCAAAAACTTTATTAGTATAGAAAATGGCTGGATGATCGTAGACATAAATAATTTGGTTTTTGTGGAAATTTCAGGAGTAAATTTAGGAATGACTCGTCTTTATGCTCGAGGAAAAGTAGGAGAGAGAGTAGTCAGTAATGCTCCATTAAATAAAGGTAGAAATACAAGTGTCTTAGGAGCCTTAAGCCTGGATGGCGTAAATAGCATCAATGACGGTAATTGGTAGTACAAATAAAAATGTGTTTGAAACATATGTAGAGCAAATTTTAGTACCTCAATTATGGCCCGGAGCAATTGTATTGATGGATAATTTAAGTGTTCATACAGCAGTTTTCATATCGGTAGACCACAGTAGGGACGTTTCGCTACGCGACATGCAATACATTTTTGTTATGCAACATCCCTACAAGGTTTTGGTTATGATGATGTAGTTTATCAACTAGAAAAGCGCTGTAAAGTTCGTAGTAGAAGTTAACTATAACTGCAGATAGAGCTAAAGCCCTACTACAAACAAAAACTTTTTTCTTACTAATTATCCGGAAATATAGTTATTTAAAATAAGAATGAAAAACTTTTTATACTGAAACCTAGTTATAGCAGTAAAAACTTGTCTCAATCTAAATTTAAATGACTATATCACTAATTCTATGACTAGTCTCTCTAAAAAAACAGAAAAGCGTAGTCAAATCTCTAATTAATGATTAACTACGCTAAAAATTTAACTTTTAAATTAAGCCTCAGTTTTGGTCCTGAATTCTGGTACTATCCAAAATACTAAATAAATCCAGATATTATACACCGGCATTACCAAAATTCACACCAGGAACATTCTCACCAGCAGATATATTGATCAAACTTGGTTGACCAGAAGGCGGAAGAGTCTGATTAAAGACTGCTGCCTGATCTGGGTTTAAGTCTTGCCGAACCGTATAAGCAGCACTTGGTAAGTTTGAGAAACTATAGTTACCGTTGACATCACTAGCAACAAGTATCTCATTAGCATCTCGAACAGAGTTGTTATTCTGATCTAGGTAAACAACAACACCAGGAATATTAGGTTCACCAGGTTCCAGGATACTATTAGCATTGAGGTCTTCAAAAGTTACCCCACTAATACTACCAGTACCTGTAGGTGGTAGTGGCGGTGCTATAGGTGATATTGATTGTGGGGTAGTGCTGTTACCAAAGTTGATAAAGTTAGCATCATCCCCTGCAAATATGGTAACAGTTGGGTTTTGATTAGTTTGAAATAAACCTGGTAGTTGGACCTGTCGAACTGTGTAAGTACCAGGCGGTAAACCTTTAAAGTCGTATACTCCCAAAGAATCTGTAACCGCCTGACGTTCCTCATTGTCAAGGATTACATTACCATTGCGGTCAAGGAATACGGTAGCACTAGGAATACCATTCTCTCCTGGATCTATCAGGCCATCACCATTAATATCGTTGAAAACAATACCACCAAGATCGGCAACAGGAAGGACAGCAGGTGGCAGATTTGTAGGATTATTAGCAAAGTTAACAAAGTCAGCGTTGTCCCCTTCTGCCAATGTTACTACCACAGGAGCAGGAGTAGTAGAGTCAGTGAAACCAGGTAGTGGTTCCTGACGAACAACATAAGTTCCTGGAGTCACAAACGGGATATCGTAGCGACCAAATTGGTCCGTGAAAGCAAACCGTTCATCAATGCCTCGTTCCCCGTTCTCGTTGGCATCTATGTAGATAGTAGCATTAGCCAGTTGAAGCTCACCAGCCTCCGCCTGACCATCACCGTTATCATCTATAAATGCGATACCAGAAATATTCCCAAAATTAGGAGGAGCAAGTACTGGAGACTGCCCAAAATTAACTACTACATTAGAGTTCTCAAACGGATCAACAGTAATTGGAAGATCTGTTGGAGTTGTAGCAGTATAGCTTTGTGAAACTGCGTTTGGATTATTCGGATCTGTAACAGGATCTGGTGAAATCAGTCGTAATGTGTAATTGCCAGGCAACAAACCAACAATTGCATAGTTTCCGTTGGTATCTGTGAAGGCATTAGGTTCAATATCTCGGTTGTCAAGAATACCATTTTCATTTATATCTACATATACCTGAAAACGAGGTACACCCCTTTCTACCAATTCATCAGGGTCAAGGATACCATTACCATTAGCATCGTTAAAGTCTTGGATACCATTACTATTAAAGTCTTCAAAAACATTTCCTGTAATTAGAGTTTGTGGTTGGTTTCCAAAGTTGTAAACAACACTACGACCACCACCAACTGTTACTACTGCTGGTGGAGTAGTTTGAACAAACCCTGTACGATCAAGAATTTGTAGAAGCGGAAATGAGCCCGATAAACCAGATGTATCTAGACCATAAGTACCATTAGGACCACTAAGTTGATTTGGTTCAAAGCCCTGTATTTGTCCATCTGTGTTGGTATCTAGGAATACCTCAACACCGGGTAAACCAGCTTCCCCTTCCAGAGGTTCAAACAGTCCGTTACCATTGTTGTCCGCAAATACAATACCACTAACAGTATCTTTATCTGGTGACGTGACGTTAACACCTACATCAATATTGGTGACACTTTGACCAAAGGGAAGATTGATTGGAGTTGGTGAGATATTGGGGTTTGGTAGTACCTCACCGGCAGTAACATTTATAACCGGGGGAGTGGCAGTTAAGAATAAGTTTTCTTGCTGAACAACACCAACTGTATAATTACCAGGGGTTACACCATTAAATGTATAACGACCATCAGGAGCTGTGAAGGTTTCAACTTCGTCTACATCGAGTATACCATCGCCATCTCTGTCTTCTTCCCCCTCACTTAGTACCCCGTCACCGTTGAGGTCTTCATTGCTATCTAGTCGTCCATCACCATCTATATCTAAGAAAACTTGAGCAGTTGGAATACCTGCTTCCCCTGAATCTTGGACTCCACTGTTATTACTATCAGTAAAGATGATACCACTAATACTGGTGTTCGGGTCGAAGATACTGGTATCACCAAAGTTATACACAACAGTCTGACCAGGAACAACCGGAATTAGGGGAGTAGGAGTAGTATTAACAAAACCAGCAGGTGGTGTTTCTAATACTCTGAAGTTTCCTGGTGGCAATGTAAACCGATATTCACCGTTAGGATCTGTTTGTGTAACTGGTTCATTAGCTTCTGGGAAACCATTACTATTTAGGTCCACAAAAACTTGGACATCTATGAGTCTTGGTTCGTCAGGACCTGCTAAACCGTCAGCATTGCGATCGTCAAATTTAACCCCAGTAATTGTACCAGGGCCATCTGTATTTATAGGGGGAGTTAAAGGAAGTGTTACTGATGCATCAGGTTCGCTACCAATATTGACAAAGTTAATATTGTCACCCTCAGCCAAGTTAATTACTGGATCGGGAGTAATTTGTCTGAAACCTGCTCCTTGAACTACTTTGACTGGATAAGTACCAGATGGGAGATTCTCGAAGCTATAGCGACCTTCCACATCAGTCATAGACTGGGGTTCACCCGCACTTAGCTCTTTGTCCTCATTAAGGTCTAGATAAACAGTGAATCCGGGAAGACCAGGTTCTTCAGCATCTATTGCATTGTTACCATTGAGGTCATTAAATTTAGTACCAGCGATCCTGCCTGTTCCTGTTACTTGGCTACCAGTCCGCGTCGCATCTTCAGGATTATTAGTCACAGTTGTTTGTTCTCCTCCCGTAATATCTCCTGTCGTAATATCTCCCCCGCTAGTTGTTTCTGTAACTTGACTTTCCGGAGCAGGTGTAGTAATAACAGCATTACCGACATTCAATACAATAGGTGGATCACCTTGTAGAATATTAATCGGTTGAACTATAGTAATTTCCTTATCTGGAGTAGTTTTCGAAAAATTAGGTTGAGGTATTTCTCTCAAAAAGTAAGTTCCTAACGGAAGATTATTAAAGCTATAGTCACCAGCAACATTTGATATTGAAGCTGGTTCATTAGGATCTAGTACATTGTTACCATTCGAGTCTAAATATAAAGTGAAATTAGCTAAACCTGGTTCTCCTGGATCTAAGAGTCCATTGGAATTAAAGTCATTAAACTTCTTACCTATCAATTCACCTTGAAGCAAAGGACTCTCAGGAGCTTGACCTATGTTGACAATATTAACATCTTCCCCACTTGCGACAACAACGACTGGAGCTGGGGTTGTTTGAGTAAAACCAGGTTGGGGTACTACTTCGACAACGTAACTACCTGGAGGCAAGGTATTAAAACTATATTCACCTCGATCGCCAGTAATTCTAAAAGGTTCATTCGGGTCAAAGATACCATTTTGATTCAGGTCTAGATAGACAGTGGAGTTGGATAAACCCATATCTCTTGGATCGATGGCACCATTAGAATTATTATCTAAGAAATTAATACCAGAGATGCTATTGATTTGAGCATTAGCAAAGTTAACCCCTGATAAAGTCCCCCCACTAGGTACATCAACAGTCTGAGATTGAGTTATTAGATTAAATTCTAGTTGTTGCTCTGCTTCCCGAATATTGAGGCGGGTTGCTGGCAAATTAGCTAAGAAGTAATCACCATTCTCGTTAGTGACATCAAATGGTTCTCTTGGATCTAGAATATTATTACTATTGATATCTGCATAGATAGTAAAGTTTGGTATCCCAGATTCACCAAAATCTAAAATACCATTAGTATTACGGTCTAAGTATTTAACACCTTGAACATTACCTGTACCAACAGGAGTAATAATACCGATATCTAGAGCTACATTTGGTATTTCTTCTTCTGTTCCAGTAAAAATGATGGCTGGGTTAAGAGTTGTTCGGGCTTCATCTGCTTGACGGATGACATCCACGTTGAATAGACCAGATGTAACCTCTGTGAATGAGTAAAAACCAAACTGATCGGTTATACTGGTTATCTCACCTTCATCTAGAATCCCATTTCTGTTACCATCAAGAAATACTTCATACCCAGAAATGACTGGCTCATTAGAGTCTCGGGCACCGTTAATATTTAGATCTTTAAATAATACACCACTAATATTACCGCCTGGGCCAGTTGCAGTGCTACCAAATAGAAAACCTGAAACAGTAGGTTCTTCTGGACTCAGACTAATAAATGTAGGGTCTGGGATAGTTTGAACAAAACCAGGTTGCTGGATTTCCCGAAGAGTGTAAATTTCATTTAAGGGTAGGTTAGTAAAACTAAAGCTACCATCATCCCCACTAATTGATGATAGTTCATTAGGATCTAACTGACCATTATTGTTTTGGTCCAAGTATATAGTAAATCCTGGTAAGCCTGGTTCTAAGGGGTCGCGAAGGCCATCACGATTAAAGTCATTGTACTTGACACCGGAAATACTACCTGGACTACCACTGGGACTTAATTGGCTGTTTGTTGTATTCACGTTCTAACTCCTCCACCAAAAAATCTATAGTTAATAGTGATTTGCGTTTAACAAATGGTTAAAAATCACTAAATGCAAGAATACAGATATACATTAAATCAATATGATACTTATTACCCATAACGAGTAAAGCTAAAGCGTAAACGCTGAGGATTATACCAGGTTGACTTGAATGTGACAATTCAATTGGAAAATAGATTTACTAGAACAATTTCCTCTTAAGGCCACAAACAAAATCTAAGTACTAGAGTTAGTGTAACCGAATAAAAAGAGCCCATCAGTTACAAAATTCTCAAAGTCTCAAGAATTATTTTGACTTTTGGATTTTAAGTTCTGCCACCCAAAACTAGATAGTAATACTAAGCACCCCCCTATTTTTTGGTGGGTGCTATCTGGTGTCGGGACGTTACCTATTCCTGACAAGTTCCAATTCCAGAGAAAATTTATTCTATCTCATTAAAATGCAGAAATATAGCTAGACTCTAATAAGCTATTAACTTTTGGCATTTCCCTGTTGGAACACTCTCCAAACAGTTACCCTCCTTGGTCGGAACTTCCTTCACAGCTTTTCTATCTCTTTTTGAGACCCATATCTTTAAACATCTTCACCATTATTTTAATAGGCATCTTGTAATTCGTAGAATTCTGGGGAAATATAATCCTTACGTAATGGCCAACCCACCCAGTCTTCCGGCATCAAAATTCGTTTAAGATTAGGATGTCCCTCATAGATAATGCCATACATATCATAAGATTCTCGCTCTTGAAAATCCGCTGACTTCCAAATCCAGTACACCGAAGGAACTCTAGGATCATCTCTAGGTACAAATACCTTTAAGCGTATTTCTTCGGGTTGATCTATATCATCACCGACCTTGAGCAAGTGATACATACTTACCAAGTCTTCTCCAGGCCCAGCATCATAAGCACATTGACATTGTAGATAGTTAAACCCATAAGCATACAAAGCTGTGGATAGGGGGATTAAAAAATCCCTATTAACTTTGATAATTTCTACTCCCTGATGATCAGGTTCTAAGAACTCATGATCAAAGCCATTCTCTGTCAGCCATTTTGAAACTTTTCCGGCTTCAATAATTGGAGCTTCAGATTTAGCCACGACTTACCTCCTCTTTTTGTGCAGCTTGCAGTGCTGGTGGTATTGGCGTACCTATTGCTTCTGTCAGCTCTTTTGGTGCAGCTTTACGGTCAGATGTCCCTAGATACTGACCTGTTAGGATTGGTTCAACAACTTTCATATTATGCTTAACGCTATAGTAACGATGCACTTGCTGTAGTTTACCCCTCTCTTGCAAGGAATCATTGGCAATTTTTTTCCTCAACTTGATGACCGCATCAATAATCGCTTCTGGACGTGGTGGACACCCAGGAATATATATGTCCACTGGAATTAATTTGTCTACTCCACGAACTGCTGTTGGTGAGTCTATGCTGAACATTCCACCCGTAATTGTACAAGCACCCATGGCAATAACATATTTAGGTTCTGGCATTTGCTCATAAAGACGTACTAAGGTAGGAGCATACTTCATGGTGATTGTTCCAGCAGTAATTAGTAAATCTGCTTGCCTAGGACTAGACCTTGGAACTAAGCCAAAGCGGTCAAAGTCAAATCTGGAACCGATGAGAGCTGCAAATTCAATAAAGCAACAGGCTGTACCATATAACAAAGGCCATAAACTAGAAAGTCTGGCCCAGTTGTAAAGATCGTCAACTGTAGTTAAAACTAAATTTTCTGAAAGTTCTTGAGTAACTGTAGGAGATTGCTCAATAGGATTAATAATTTTTTGGTTTTGATTAGGACTTAAGACCATTCTAAGGCTCCTTTACGCCATGCATATACTAGAGCAACCACTAAGATTGCGATGAAAATCAGGGCTTCTATAAAGGCTAAAAGTCCCAACTGATGAAAAGCCACTGCCCAAGGATATAAAAATACTGTCTCTACATCAAAGATGACAAAAACAAGGGCAAACATATAATAACGGATATTGAACTGTATCCAAGCTCCACCAATTGGTTCTACCCCTGATTCGTAAGTAGTTCTGCGCTCTGGGCCACGAGTTTTGGGCCGCAGTAGCTTAGATGCAGTTAAGGCAATGACTGGTACTAGACTGCTAATTATTAGAAAGCCTAGAAAATACTCGTAACCACTAAGAAAAAACACAATTAAGTTATATTTCCTAAATAACTATGACTCTATTTTGTGAACACTATAGAAACCTACAGACCACAAGAGTTATTTTAATGTCAATTTAAGTATAAGTCACAAGTCAAAATTAATAAGTCAAAAGAAATAGCTGTTTATTAATGGTTATATCCTCAAATTGCACCGATTCTGTAATAATAATTTAAATATATTTTCATAATCCCTGATTTGATATTTTAAAACTATGAGCGAGGAAACCACTCAGGTAAATACACAAGAACAGGATCGGTATGAATGCCGATCTTGTGGCTACATATATGAGCCTACAAAGGGAAGCTCTGCTAATAAAGTTTCTCCTGGAACTGCTTTTGCCAATTTGCCAGTGCGTTGGCGCTGTCCTGTTTGTGGAGCGTCTACAACCCAATTTGTAAATGTTGGACCTGTTGAAGGACCTTCGGGATTTAAAGAAAACCTTGGTTATGGTTTTGGTGTCAATATTCTCACACCCAGCCAGAAAAATATCCTTATTTTTGGTGCATTAGCCCTTGGATTTCTGTTTTTCCTGAGCTTATATGGTTTACGATAAGATGGCCCATTGGCTAATTACTGATTAAATGTGATGTACTCAATATTAAAATTCTGGAAACAAATTTTCATAATACTGGTAGCTGTTATAGTTTGTAGTGGTTGCAAAAATGCTTTTTTACCACCAATAAGTTACAATCCCTGGGAAGTAATTAAACTACCAACTGAGGCTACATTGTTCGATATCGAATTTACTGATAGTCTTGAACATGGTTGGATTGTAGGCTCTGATGCGACTCTCCTCGAAACTAATGATAGTGGTGAAACTTGGCAACCTAGGACTATCGACCTAGAAGAAAAAGCTCGCTTGACATCAGTAAGTTTTAATGGTAAAGAAGGATGGATTGTGGGACAGCCCTCTATACTTTTACATACTAATGATGAAGGAGAGTCTTGGAATCGTATTGCTCTAAGTTCTAAACTACCTGGGGCTCCTAATACAATCACTGCTCTGGGGCTAAACTCTGCGGAAATGACTACTGATGTGGGAGCTATCTATCGAACTAAGGATGGAGGCCAAAATTGGCATGCTCAAGTAGAGGATGCTGTGGGAGTGGTCAGAAATATTTCTCGTTCCTCTGATGGTAAATATATTGCTGTTTCAGCAAAGGGTAATTTCTATTCTACTTGGGAGCCGGGACAAAAATCTTGGGTTCCTCATAACCGTCAAAACTCCCGCCGTTTAGAAAATATGGGCTTTACTGATGATGGTCGTTTGTGGCTATTAGCACGAGGTGGTCAACTGAGGTTCAGTGATGGAGAAAACCTAGAAGAGTGGGGAGAAGCGATTAATCCTGAGTATGCTACAAGTTGGGGTCTTTTAGATTTGGCTTATAGAACTCCTGATGAAATTTGGGTCTCTGGTGGTAGTGGTAACTTGCTGCGCAGTAACGATGGTGGTCAGACTTGGGAAAAGGACCGTGAGGTAGAGAATGTGCCGGAAAATTTCTACAACATTATATTTATTAACTCAGAAACAGGTTTTATTCTTGGTCAAAGAGGAAGCATGCTCAAATATAATAGTTCTCTGGTTTCAGAGACGACTTAGACAGATAATGTATCTCACTATAACAAAAGAGAAAAATCACTTTTTTTCATAATTTTATCTAAATATTGCCAGAAGACCCGCGCTCTCCCCATGGGAGAGCATCGAGGTTAATGCAAATCAATCTTAGAGTTTTACCAATAATCTGTTAGAATGTAAATATTGAAAAGTAGGCAGCAGATGGTTGAAAAAGCATACAAATTCAGACTTTACCCAACTCCTGACCACTGTTAGTCTGCTGAGGAAAACTTTGGGCTGCCTACATTTAGTCTACAAAAAATCCTTAACTGCCAGGACTAAAGCTTGGTATGAACACCAAGAACGACTGGGATACAAACAAACCTTAGCTATGCTGACGAACTGAAAAAAACAGGAAGATTTGGATTTTCAGCAGTGAAGCAAACTGCTTTCAGCAACTTTTTTGGCGGATGGACTAAATATCTGTTCCTTAAAGAAAAAGCACAATGAGAGAATGGGACTGTCCTAAATTGGCTAGTCTCCATTACGGTCACATAAGCGCCCATTTTAAACATTTTGGCTGCCGGGCAGGCAGTGTCAAGTCTGGGTCGCGGTATTTATACCTGAAAGAGAGTAAATCTTGGAGGGCAAGTGCTATGAAGCAAAAAGCCCCTAACAACAATGACGCGGAAATCCCGCCCTGTCTTGTAAGAGCAGTATTGGGAGGATGTCAATGAGTAGTATTACTCGGATGATTAGACTTGGTTTCTCTACATTGTTGAATTTGGTAAAAATAAAGCTGGATGTGTTAGAATTCACCCAGAAATTAGGTTTAAAGCCTCGCCCTTCTAGAGCGACTTTTTAGTTGATTTTTTTTTACAGGCTATGTTATCATGCTTCTCAGTTCAAAAATCATTCTATGAAAGCAAGATTTAAGTACCGTATATATCCAACATTAGGACAAAAACAACGATTAGCAAGGCTATTTGGTTGTGTCCGTGTAGTTTGGAATGATAGTCTAGCTTGCTGTCAGGAAAAGTACAAACTAGGAAAGAAAAAACCGACTAATTCTGAACTACAAAAACAGTTTATTACTCTGGCTAAAAAGACTGAGAAAAAAAAATGGCTATCAGAAGTTTCCGCTATACCACTACAGCAATCTTTAAACAATTTAAACCAGGCTTATCAAAACTTTTTTAAATCAACTCAAGGCAACAGGGAAGGTCAACCTATAAGACCTCCTAAATTTAAGAGTAGGAAGTCAAAGCAAACAGCTAGATTTACAAAGGGTGGATTTAAAGTTGGTCAGCATAAAGTCTACTTAGCTAAAATAGGAAAGCTGAAAATTGTGTGGTCAAGGGAACTACCCGCTATTCCATCATCAGTAACAGTAATCAGAGATTCAGCTAATCGATATTTCTTGATTTTTGTAGTAGAAGTTTTGCCAGAAGTATTGTCTAAAACTTATAATTCAGTAGGTATAGATTTAGGAATTAAAACTTTTGCGACTATAGGGATGTTCCATACAACGTCCCTACATGGTAAAAAGATTGATACACCAAAACCACTAAAGAAACGAGTTAAGAAGTACCGAAAACTAAGTAAGTCATTATCTAAGAAAACTAAGGGTTCTAAACGATATGAAAAAGCTAGACTAAAAATAGCTAAATTTCATGCCAAACTGAAAGATACAAGGATAGATTTTCTACACAAATTATCTACTAAAATAATTCGTGAAAACCAAACAATTGTTTTAGAGGATTTGAACATTTCTGGAATGGTTAAGAATCGGAAATTATCGAGAGCTATTTCAGACTTAGGCTGGAGAAAATTCAGAACATTTTTAGAAGGAAAAGCAGAAAAATACGGTCGCGTACTAAGAGTAATTAACCGTCGGGATCCCACATCCCAAACTTACTATTGTTGTGGATTTGAAGGTGGAAAATTAGATTTATCAATATCCTGAAGTGGGAATGTCGTACATTGTGGGGTTAAACATGGTCGTGTAGTGGAACAGAGTTCTATCGAGACGAAAATACAGCAAGAAATATATTAGTCGCGGGTGGGCAACCCGAGACAAAAAACGGACATGGAGGCTAGCATAAGACTACTGCCAAAGTAGCAGCAGCCTGTGAGATGTCAACCTACTGAGGGACTACGGCTCCGTAGGAACTCTGGTGCCTTTAGGCCGGGGAGGATGTCAATCCGTCTGACTCATAAGTTAAAATGAGTTGTGTAAAGAAGACAAAAAGTTAGTCGCTCTTTACTTTTAACAAGAAAATAAAAAACTCATACCATTAACAACTATGGCATGAGCATAAAGTTTTAAGACTATCTCAAATGATGGTTTAAGATAATTTAGAGGAGAAAATGAGATGGCTGGTGGCAGCACAGGTGAACGTCCATTTGGGGACATCATAACAAGCATTCGTTATTGGGTGATTCATAGTATTACTATTCCCGCTCTGTTTATTGCAGGTTGGTTATTTGTGAGTACTGGGCTGGCTTATGACGTTTTCGGTACACCTCGACCCAATGACTATTACACTGAACAAAGACAAGAATTACCAATTTTGTCAGACCGTTTTGAGAGTAAACAACAAATTGATGAGTTTATCAAATAGATTAAAAATTAGGAGATTTAAATAATGACTAGCCAAAATCCCAATCAACCAGTTAGTTATCCAATTTTTACAGTTAGATGGTTAGCAGTTCACACTCTTGGTGTACCTACAATTTTCTTTCTCGGCGCGATCGCCGCTATGCAGTTTATTCAAAGATAGGAGTGGAATATAATGCCTTTAGACCGTAATAGTAATCCTAATCAGCAACCAGTAGAATTAAACCGTACTTCACTCTACCTTGGTTTGCTGTTGGTTTTTGTTCTTGGTATTCTTTTTTCTAGTTATTTCTTTAACTAATTCTAAAAGTAGAATAAGTAAGTTCAAAGACACAAAAGTCACCCTATTTGGGTGACGTATAGGTAGTAACACCAGGTAGAAAGTTAATCGGCGAGTTGCTGAAAATTATCTCAGAATAGTAAGTAGTTAGTTTAGAAGTAATTGAGGTGAAGTATTATGATGTCTGAACCAGGAAGAATTCCTTTGTGGTTAGTTGCTGTTGTAGCAGGAACTGGCGTACTTGTAGTCGTCGGTCTTTTCTTTTATGGCTCCTATGTTGGTGTAGGTTCTTCTTTATAAGATAAGAAAAGATTTTAGGTTTCAGCTCTTTCATCCACAAGCCTCACGCCAAATCAAAGACTGTGGCCTGAGACGAATGGACGGTCAATCAATGGGACTCAATGGGACATTGATTGACCATATTTTTCTTGTTTCCTGTACTTGGTTGTTAATCTTAAATGGGCCTTCACATTTGACACTGAACGACTAACAGACTTTCTCACGACAATTCAAGCTATTTTGCCCGGTATGCCCTCTGATTCAAAGCTTAAATTGTCAACTCCAGCATTTTCGGCTCAAAAGTTAAGAAGAGCAAGGAATTGACCTCCAAAACCTGTAATTAATTGGCTTACTCAACCAGGTTGAGGATTAACCCTTTAATATTCAATTAAGTTTTCGTTGATCTTTAACATCAGCTTTTCATAAGAAATCATTGACTCTCTTAATACGCACCTCAAATAACTAGTATTTTACTGATCATAGCAACCAAGGAAATATTGTTCCATATCTCTCATACCATTCCCAAATTCATTTTGCGCTTTTCATAACTAACCTAAATCATTCTGTGCACCGTTAAATAAAATTAGTATAATATCCTTTGAAATAAAAATTCGTAGCATTAAGGCCAATGTCAGAAGATGAATTGTCGGTCAGTCGGGGCATAAAATATGCAGTTGATTTAATAATATGTATTGACGCTACAGGTTCAATGACTCCGGTTATTGATTTAGTAAAGTCAAATGCTCTTGGCTTTTACAAAGAGATAGAAAACAGGATGAAGGAAAGGCAAAAAAATGTAGATCAACTTCGAGCAAAAGTAATTGTTTTCCGTGATTATTGGGCAGATAAACCTGACGAGGTAATGGTTAGTTCTGATTTTTTTGACTTGAGGGAACAATCTTCTGAATATGCTGACTTTGTATCTTTGATTTATGCCAAAGGCGGAGGTGATGAGCCAGAAAATGGCCTAGAAGCTTTAGCAATAGCTTTAAACTCAGACTGGGAAAAGAGATCAGAGTTTCCTAAGCAACGGCATATTGTAGCTTTTTATACTGATGCTAGTGCTCACTCTTTAGAGAAAGAACCAAAACCTAGTCATTATCCCAATGATATTCCTAAAAATTTTGATGAATTAACAGATTTATGGTCAGAAATGTCAGATTCGGGGAAAAGACTACTCTTATTTGCTCCAGAGGCTACTCCTTGGACAATGATTGCCAGTTCTTGGGAGCAGACTATCCATTATCCTTCTAAAGCAGGAGAGGGTCTTAAAGAATTTGAAAATGAAGAAATTCTAGCAGCAATTATTAATAGTATCTAAAAAATTTCTCTCTAAAAATTTTGGTTGATTACGGTAATAATTATGATGGTAGTAATTTAGTATTACTACCGAGTATTTTCTAAGTTAGAAGTATCTAACAACAAGGGGAAAACATATATAGTTTCATATATAGAAATAATGAATAAAGACCAAATTCTAGTTATCAGCTTAGACAATAAATTAGACAAAGGTGAAGACTTTCAGATTGCGGAAAACTATGACCAAGCAATTGTCATAGGAGTTTTTGATGGTTTAGGGGGAAGAATTTCAGGTACTGCTAAGGAAACGGGGGGAAGGATTGCTTCTAGAAAAGCAGCTGAAGTTACTAAGGATATTTTAGTAAAATCACAAGGTTATTTAGATAAAGATAGAGCTTTAGAAATTAAAGCTAAGAGTTGTCAAATACTTAAACAGTTTGCTGAAGAAAATCTTCCCGTTTCCAGAATTAGAGGGAAATTAGCTTCTAAAAGGTTATGTTCTACTATAGGGGTTGCGAGTCTTTTTAAGAAATTAAATGACGCTCAAAAATATTTGGTTCAAATAGCGTGGATGGGAGACTCTCGTGTTTATTATTTGCACCCTCATCAAGGGTTACAGCAGTTAACTAAAGATGACTTAAAAGAAAGTAAGGATGCTTTAGAGGTTATCTATCAAGATTTACCTATGTCTAAGTTTTTAACAGCAGATCCAGAAGCAGATTGGGAAATTAATTACAAAGAATTTGAGTTCTCAGAAGAAGGATTTATATTGGCTTGTACTGATGGATGTTTTCAGTATTTATCTGCTCCGTGGGAGTTCGAAAAACTTTTACTAAAAACTTTAATAGAATCAGATTCTATGGAAGAATGGCATAATTTACTAACTAATTTTTATCGATATAATAAGTATGATGATGTCACTCTTGTGCTTTGCCCATTAGGAAATAATCAGCTCAACTTTCAAGATTTTCATAGTTCTTACCAATCACGTTTAGAGCTTCTAAACGAAAATTATAATGTTCACCGCAAAAGTAGTCCTGATAATATAAAAAAAATGTGGGAGCAATATCGAAATGATTATGAAAATCGTCTGGAAAAAGTCAAAGTTAAAAACTATATCAATGCTGAAGAGGTAAAAACTAAAGATGTATATTTATCTAATTTAGAGTCGGAAACTGAAGTAATGGCAAGTTTTGAGGAAGAATCTATTGGTGATTCTTCTGAGTCAGAAACTGAAGTAATGGCAAGTATTGAGGAAGAATCTATTGGTGATTCTTCTGAGTTAGAAACTGAAGTAATGGCAAGTTTTGAGGAAAAATCTATTGGTGATTCTTCTGAGTCAGAAACTGAAGTAATGGCAAGTATTGAGGAAAAATCTATTGGTGATTCTTCTGAGTTAGAAACTGAAGTAATGGCAAGTATTGAGGAAAAATCTATTGGTGATTCTTCTGAGTCAGAAACTGAAGTAATGGCAAGTTTTAAGGAAGAATCTATTGGTAGATTATTCAAGGGAGGATGAGAGTCAAAATTAAAAAAAATTGGAATCAAAAGAATCTTCTAACACAAAAGGTGGGGAAAAAATATTTCGTCAAAATGAAATCCAAAAAGATGATACTCAATCTGGTTTATAGAGTATCTTTATTGTTGAGTTTAGGAGATGAGGTATAGAGGATATTGAGAAAGGCTTAGACTAAAATAGGTAAAAGTATTTTTTGATCACCGGCTTTGATATGATTGGTTTTAATTGTGAGAAAATATTCATACAAATATACTCCAAAAACCGTTCAGATAATTCATCATTAAGAGGAAAAAAATGGCTTATAAAAAAGGTGATAAAATTGGCAAATATATTATTACTCGTGACTTCGATAGTACTAATGGTGGTCAAGGTCAATGGGGTTTTGCTGAATATAATGGTGATGAGTATTTTATCAAAAAATTTCTCAATCCGGTATATCCTGAAGTAAAAGCACCAGGAAGTGAGAAAGGCAAACAAAAGAAAAAAGATAAATGTAAAGAATTTGAAAGAAGACATCTAGCAATGATGAAAGCTCTAGAATCTTGTGGTGATGGTGGTTTAGTTGTTAAAACTACGGATTTTTTTAAGTGTGGCGATGAATTTGGCAGTCATTACCTTAAAGTATGCCAAAAAGTTGATACTAGCAATTTATCTAATCAAGTTTATAACCTTAATTGGGAAAAGCGATTATTTGTAATGCTAACTTCGGCTGGTGCCTTGAAAATGTTACATAAAAATGGCATTATTCATTTAGATTTAAAACCAGATAATATTTTAATTCAAGAGTGGGGAGGAAAATTAATTGCCAAGATTATTGACTTCGATAGTAGTCTTATTGAAGGTGATTCAATGCCTTATGAAGAATTAGTAGGAGACTCTCTTTATCTATCTCCCGAATTTGCTAAACATATTAATACTCATGGTGAAGAATTACCACCTACTAAAAAGTCTGATGTGTTTTCTTTGGGATTAATATTTTTTCAGTATTGTACGGGAAGATTACCGAGTTTTTCTGATAAATATAATTACCCCTATGAAGCTTTACTTAATGGGGAAAAACTGGAATTACCAATAAATTTTTTGATTAGCGCAGAAGATAAAGAACTAGCAGAAAAAGTTATTTTCAAGTTAATTGAAAAAATGTTAATTTTGGATCCACATGCACGAATATCAATTGATGAAGCCCATGATAATTTAAAAGCTATCTGTAAGGAAAAATTACCTAAATTTTCTCCAATAACTTCTCCGTCAGAAAAAAACAAGACATTATTGGAAGGTAGCCAAATCAAAATAGGTTTAAAAACAACAAACCAGGAAAAGTCAAAAGAAAAAAAAGATTACCCAAAATCATCTAGTAGGGTTAGGTTTAACTTTCCCAGAAAGGGTTAAAGATATATAATTAGATCTAGTTCGTTCTGAGAAGTACCTAATATAAAATTCAAGCTAATCATAGATTATAGATTTTACTAAATGTCTATTTACAAGTGTAACGAGTGTAGTCACGAATACAGTCAACTGTCAAAACCTAATGAGTGTGAGGTTTGTGGTGCAAATAATTTTCAAGTTATAGAAGAAAAGAAAGAATTACGATCTAAGGTAGTTCAAACATTAATTCCTTCAATTATTGATAAAACTATACTTGATGAAAGTTTTATTAAGCTATCATCGTTTTGGTCGCCAATTAGTCAATTTGCCAAGTTTGAAGATAGGAGTTTATTTCAGCAAGTTTCAAAACCTAACTGGGGTGAATGGAGTGTTTTAAATACTAATTCTTCGCTCCATAATGTTCAAAAAACTGATTACTGTTTAAATGTAAAGAAAGTAGATGGTCCTAAGAACTGTCTTTATGGAATACTTACTACAGTTCAAGAACCTAAATTTCTAAATTGTTATTATTTATTGATTACAAGCAATGGTCTTTTTTCTCTGGGAAAACACTCCAGAAAAAATTGGCAACATTACATAAACAGAAAGAAGCATAGTTCAATAAAACAAGGTGATAGTCTTAATAGATTAAGAATAGTTACTGAAGGTAATTTAATTACAGGATTTATTAATGGCCAAGAGGTAGGGAGTTTTAGAGATAATTCCACACCCTACAAATCTACGAATATAGGAGTATACTCAACAAGTAATGAACAAGGAAATGGAGTAGCTGTATATTTTAATAAAATTAAAGTTATAACTACTATTTTCAAAGAATAAAAATGGTTCTGATTTTATCAGAAAAGTTATATTAGCATCTACTATGAGCTTAGTAACAGTTTGAGGACTACTAGCAGGGACTCTCACAACTCTTGCATTTTCACCAAAAAATTAGGTTTAAAGCCTCGCCCTTCGAGGGGGACTTTTTAGTTTATTTTTTTTCGTAGGTTACGTTATAGCACTACCTCTTTTGCTTAGGACAATAAATTTAGGTTGTAAGGGAATAGGGAATAAGCATAGGAGCAATAAAGAAATGTCCTAACATATTTGTGTAGGGCAATATCATGCTTTTTAGTTCAAAAGTCATTCCTGGAAAATTAGATTTATCAATTCGTGAGTGGGAATATCGTAGGTTGTGGGGCTAAATTATTATATAACTAGATTCTATATTGAGCTGTTATTGAATCTTGATTTTTATAAACAAGTATTATCACTATACCAATCTGGTCATGTTGTGACAATTAAAAAACTAGAAATAAATTCGGATACTATTGTCCATTGCCTATTACCTATTACACAAAAAGCGGTAATATTTTGGAGACCAATAAAATAGAATTGCTATAATAACTAGTAATTGATAAAATCTTAAATGTGTCTAATAATCTATTTAATACTGAAAGCTTACTCTTTACTCCAGCTATCCCTGAATCTAATGCTATACCAATTATTTTTGCTTTTCCAAATGAATATAGTGTAGGAATAACTAGCCTTGGTTATCAGGTTGTTTGGGCTACTTTAGCTATGCGTTCTGATCTACAAGTTAGTCGTTTATTTACTGATATTAATGAACCTCTCCCAAAACAAGCAGAATTATTCGGTTTTTCTCTTTCCTGGGAACTTGATTATGTTAATATTTTTGATATTCTGGAGTCTTGGGAAATTCCTATCAGAGCTAAAAATCGTTGTGGAAAAAATTATCCAATAATATTTGGTGGCGGACCAGTTTTTACAGCTAATCCAGAGCCTTTTGCTGATTTTTTTGATGTGATTTTACTAGGAGATGGGGAAAATTTATTGGGATATTTTATTGAAGCTTATAAGGAAGTTAGGGGTGCTGAAAAACAAGTACAATTAAAACATTTATCTCAAGTACCTGGGGTTTATGTTCCTAGTCTTTATGAAGTAACTTATGAAGGTACTAATGGTGCTATTAAATCTATTGAACCTATAGATAAAGATATTCCTGCTGTGTTGCAAAAACAAACTTATCGAGGTAATAGTTTATCTGCTTCTACTGTTGTTACTGAAAAGGCGGCTTGGGAGAATATTTTTATGGTAGAAGTGGTAAGAAGTTGCCCCGAAATGTGTCGTTTTTGCTTGGCAAGTTATCTAACTTTGCCCTTTAGAAGTGCTAGTTTAGAAGGTTCTCTAATTCCAGCTATCGCTAGGGGATTAACTGTGACAAAACGTTTGGGTCTATTGGGTGCTTCGGTTACTCAACATCCTGAATTTGAAAGTTTATTGGATTATTTATCCCAATCAAAATACGATGATATTCGCTTGAGTATTGCATCGGTCAGAACAAATACAGTGACAGAAAAGCTGGCAAAAATTTTAGCTAATCGAGATACAAAGTCAATTACAATTGCTATAGAAAGCGGTAGCGATCGCCTCCGAAGAATTATTAATAAAAAGTTAGAAAATGAGGAAATTATTCAAGCTGCTATTAATGCTAAAGCTGGTGGTCTGAAAGGTATTAAGTTTTATGGAATGGTTGGTTTACCGGGAGAAGAGTCAGAAGATTTAGATGCTACTGTGGAGATGATATTAACTTTGAAAAAAGCTGTTCCTGGGTTAAGATTAAGTTTAGGTTGTAGTACTTTTGTGCCGAAATCTCATACTCCTTTTCAATGGTTTGGGGTAAATTATCACTCAGAAAAACGGTTAAAGTTTCTGGAGAAAAAATTACGGTTAAAGGGAATAGATTTTCGGCCAGAAAGTTATAAATGGTCGGTAATTCAAGGGTTAATTTCTAGAGGTGATAGAAGGTTGTCTCATTTGTTAGAATTGGTCAGAAATTATGGAGATTCTTTGGGTAGTTATAAGAGAGCTTTTAAGGAGTTGCGTGGGAAGTTACCAGAGTTAGATTTTTATGTTTTTGATAATTGGGAGTTAGAACGAATTTTGCCTTGGAATCATATTCAAGGTCCTCTATCTGAAGCTACTTTAAAAAAGCATTTAGCTGAGGCTACGGTTTTGATCAGGAAAAAGTAAAAAGGAAGAAGAAAGAAGAAAGAAGGAAGAAAACTTTATTATTATAATTGCTCAATTTTTATCTGCTTAGGTTATGTTCAGGAATGTCTTTGTTTAATGATTTTATTTGATAGAATTTAACTATTATTGACGTAAGTATTCAGGGATTATACCAATTTGAAAAAAGAATGTAATGTTTAAGCAAAATCTGAAACACTTCTTACATAATTTCATAATCATTATCAATATTAACTTTCATTGTCTAACTCCTTATCATTATCAATATTAACTTTCATTGTCTAACTCCTTTGTTTTTTCTTATTGCTAAAATCAAGTTGGTCTCTACGAGATGGCATAGGCAAGAACCATCTTGATTTTAAATATCTAGTAAAATAGATAGAATCAGGATAATTAGTTACTGTATTGCTCAGGAGTCAAGATTCAGGATCAAGAAAGGATTTAAAAGTATAAACTTTTAAATTAGTTTTCATAGAAAATCTGTGTTGAAAGGAAGCATAGTTATTCCAAATAATCATGGAAAACTTTTTCTGCTAAAACTTAGTTATAGCAAGAAATACTTGTCTTAATCTAAATTAAAATAACTATAATTTTGTGATTACTTTACAACCGGATTTTATATTAATGGACAAATAAAAATACAGTCTAAAAACAATAATTATGATGTGAGTCTGAGGTTTAAAAATGTTACATTTTCGCTATTCAACTTTAATCAATGCTCCAGTTGAGGTGGTTTGGAAATTTCACGAACGTTCCGATATTCTACAAACACTTACCCCACCTTGGCAACCAGTTCAAATTATTCGTCATCAAGGTGGACTTGAAATAGGGGCCATATCAGAATTTATTATTTGGCTTGGTCCAATTCCCGTGAAGTGGGTGGCCATACATACAGAATATGAAGAATATCGTCTGTTTACTGATCAGCAAAAAGAAGGCCCAATGGAAAGTTGGACTCATCGTCATCAGTTTAGTGAGGAAGATGGTCAGACTAGGTTAACTGATGCGATCGCATTTTCCTTGCCTGGAGAATGGTTGACAGAATCTTTTTTGGGTTGGTGGGTAGACTCTCGACTAGAGAATATGTTTCAGTACAGACATGATGTAACAAAACGGGAATGTGAAGCAAATTAAATACCACTAAGTAGTCGGACACAAATAAATAGCTCTGTTTGAAAATCGGACCATTTTTATCTCAAAAATTCCTCAAAAACTCTCACCCGAAATAGTACCTCGGTAATCAATATTTTCTAACATTTCTTTAAATTTGGCTACTCTTTTTGATAGTCTTTTTGCATCAACAAGAGTTTCTCTCAAGTCTTCTAAATTATCAAGATGAGGTGTTTTATGTTTGGATAAATATGAATTTAAGTATGTCAAGACAAAATTAATTTTTTCTTCTAGCTTGTCCATATTTTGAAAATTCAGAACATCCCCATTTAAAATAACTTCAGAACACCACTTTAAAATTTCAGCTAGTTGACTCAAGTCTAAAAAATAAATTATATGTTCGTTTTCCTTCATGGCTCTTTGTCTTGTAATTTTCCATTGAATAATCCAGTCATCCTGATTTTTACCTTCAATAAACTCTAAAAACTAATATTCATTATTATCAAACACTATTGATATAGCAGTCCTAAAAAGGAGAAAGAATATTTGAAGGGCGTTATGAATGCTATTTCTATAGAAGAGACAATAGAAATTGATGATTTTATTACCAATTTCGAGCAATCAAAAGTGACATATAGTCATTTCAAATAAGAATGGAAAACTTTTTATGTTGAAACTTAGTTATAGCGAGAAATATTTGTCTCAATCTAAATGAAAACAACTATATGAGTGGATAATAAATCACTACTCAAACAGGAATTGAATAGAGTTTTTTTACCAAGAAGCCCTGATGATAGTGAGGGTTAAGAGAATATAAAGTAAGAGATAAATGGAGACAAGATAGCCATTTTATATTGTATTTTGTGCTTATACTTTGATCATTTGTCATAAGTTAACAGGGGAATTATGAAGACAATGGGCCAACAAACCGTTGAAAACCTTTACTGTAGAGCCGCCAGCGGCTTCTCGAGGAGTAGCTTGGGAAGCTTTTCGTACAGCTATTTATTTCCGTTTTGATGTATTCTAATTCCTTCTCCATTTCTAACTTCTGACTTTTTGATTAATTGGCAGTAGCTTTTTGTTGCCCTGATATTATAGAGATATCTGTTAATAATAGAGGTGAACGAACAGACAAATAAATTAACGGACCTAAAAGAGGAACTAATGCTACCCAATACCAAAGATTTTTTTTCATTCCCCGTCTACTCATATCATCCTCTAAAATAGTAGGAAATAACAAGCACAACACACAAAAATCTAAACTCATTACATGAATAAATCTACTACTTTGCCACTGTCGAATAAAATCTACCCAGTCGCCATTTTTTAAACCATATATAAGTAAAAAAATCGTACCTAATGTTAAAGCAATTCCTAAAAACCGAGAATCTAAGATATTGAGAAATAAATTCTTTTTCCCATAAAAAATTGGATTAGGTTGACGCCATCCTAAATAGGGTAAAATAGCAAATGCCCCAACTCCAAATGATAATGTAGAAAATAACCATGCCGGTACTTTTTGTCCTCTACCGTCAAACAATAATAAACAAGCATAAATTAGAGGCCAAATTCCCATGATATTGAATAGAGACACAATCAAAGGATTAATATTCTCCCATTCACCTGTTGACAATTTTTGGATTAATTCTAAAGTATCCGGTTGACTTGGGGGTGCCAAAAGAAAAGCATAAAGACCAAAGCACACCCAAAGTAACCAAAATGCTATTTTATTTAACATCATAGTTCTTTTAATTAAGTTGTATTTTTTGTATATATTTATCTAACTATAGCAATCCGTGCATAGGTCGCAACAGATATAATAATAATAATAACATATATGGCAATCCTATTTTATTTGTGGCAAAAATCTTACTGCTTTTTAGGGAACAAGGAAAAGGGAACAGAGAATAGGTAATAGTTTTAAAAGTTTTATTTACTTTTTGATTTTTCGCAACCTATGCGCGGACTGCTATATCCACTTCCCTAGACAAAAAAATGAACATTTTAGATGAACTAGACTATTTTATAAATGAAACATGTATAGTCAAAAGAAATAAAAAGAGCCACAGCATTTCAAAATAATTTTGTTGGGAAAATCTTACCATAAAATCAAAGAATTATTAAAGTTTTCTCAAAGTTTTGTTGGGAAATGGAAAAATTAAGCACTGTTTCATGGCGTAGAAAGTTTAAAGCTTCAATTATATTGGAATACAAGGTTACTTAAAGGCGGTCAAAAAAGAGTAAATAATTGAGTCGATGATGGTACAAAATCACCTAAGATTATCAAATAACAAAAATATTTAAAGAAGCAATATGATGTAGTTTTTGACATCTTACAAAGTTATTATAATTTACTCAAAGAAGCGGGAATAACTTGGAAAAACTTACTCATAACAATCCTGCTAAAAATGATGAATTAGTGAAAGAAAAAAAATAAATAAAGGGAATGTTGACAAAATAGCAACCATAAATAGAGATAGTTAAGTGGCTATTTAAATTTTTTGCAGATGGTCAAATATTTGATTTTCTAAAACTTTTTCAGTATGGAATTTTGCCACAACCACCCAGAGAATTGCTATATAACTATTTATCAGTATTAGTTAGTAGTAGTTATTAAGTATTCTGAAGTATTAATACAATTTAGGGTAAAAATCTGTCTAAAGCTGACTTTAAAGCAGCAATTTCAACATCAATATCTCCATCTTGATTTGCCCGAACAATACAATCAGATAAATGATTATCTAAAACTATACGAGCTACTCGGTCTAAAGCACCACGAACTGCAGCTATTTGTATCAAAACATCAGGACAAGCCCGATGATCTTTGATCATAGTTTTAATCCCTCTAACGTGGCCTTCAATTCTTGATAATCTATTTATCAAACGTTTTAGAGATTCTTCACTGTGAACATGAGGATGAGCAGAAGAATGATGATGATCTTCAGAGTTTATATCTTTCTCAAATGCATGACTACCGGTCTGTTTTTTTCGTTTGCTAGATATCACCATAAACTTATTTATATTATAATACTATACTGTTAGAAAGATTATAACACCAAACTTACCCCATTCAAATGTGAATACTATGAGATTGTTAAAATTTTGTCGAATCACTACCAAAATCGCCACTCAATCATTGGCCACTTTTCTGGCTTTTACTTTTATATTTGCTTGTCTATCAGCATTACCAGTTGGAGCTTCAGGAGTCTTTGAAGGGTTATCAAATACTCAATTAGTAGCATTACAAGCCATACCAGAAAATATCAATACTAGAAATAGTAATAGCTTTGTGACAGAAGCAGTTAATAAAGTTGGTTTAGCTGTAGTGAGAATTGACACAGAAAGATTAGTTACTCGTCCAAATAATCGTTTTTTTGAAGATCCATTTTTTGACCGTTTTTTCGATGAAAATTCAAGGATTCAACCACCTTCAAAAGAATTATTAAAGGGTCAAGGTTCCGGTTTTATTGTTGACTCGAAAGGTATAATTTTAACCAATGCTCATGTAGTCAATAAAGCTGACAAAGTTACTGTAACTTTAAATGATGGCAGACAATTTATTGGGGAAGTCAAAGGAACAGATGAAGTTACAGATTTAGCAGTAGTTAAAGTTGAGACAAAAGGTGAAATTTTACCAATAGCAACTTTAGGTGATTCTGATTTAGTACAGGTAGGAGATTGGGCAATAGCAGTAGGAAATCCCTTAGGATTTAATAACACTGTTACTTTAGGAATTATTAGTACCTTAAAACGTCCTAGTTCAGCAGTAGGAATTCCTGATAAGAGACTAGATTTTATTCAAACCGATGCAGCAATTAATCCAGGAAATTCAGGGGGTCCGTTGTTGAATTATAAGGGTGAAGTAATTGGAATTAATACTGCAATTAGAGCTGATGCTATGGGTATTGGTTTTGCCATTCCCATAAACAAAGCTAAAGAAATTAAAGATATATTAGCTCGTGGAGAACAAGTACCTCATCCTTTTATTGGCATTCAGATGATTACTCTAAATCCAGAAATTGCTAAAGAAAATAATAGTGACCCCAATTCTGTTTTAATTCTGCCAGAGGTAAAAGGAGTTTTAGTAACGAAAATATTGTCTGGTACTCCAGCAGAAAAATCAGGAATGCGCATAGGAGATGTAATTATAGAAATTGACAATCAATCAGTACTCAGTGCTGAACAGTTACAGAGGAAAGTTGAAAATAGTAATATAGGTGAAAAATTGCTATTCAAAATCCTCCGAAATAACAAAGAAAGAGAACTATTTGTTGTTAGCGGACAAATGAATTATTAGATATCTCTAGAAAAGAGGGTGTAGGAAGTGTAAGGAGAGACTATAACCAGAGAGGCTGAATTACAGGGCTTGAACTTGTTATGAGGTACGCCTACGGGATCAAGATGCTCGTACTACATAATTTTCACCATTTACCTTGTACCTTATATGCCCGAAATCTGCTGTAACTGTTTATATCCCCTCCCCAAACTACACTTTCCAAAGTAACTCCCCCGATGGGTTTCACTAGAATAAAATAGTATTGATGAGTAGTGGAAAATAATTGATGATTTCTTTGGAATAATTGATTTTATTTTTTATTATTGGAGATGTTTATTAGTAGAATAAATGGTAATGACTAATTTGATAAATGGTAAGCATAGGACATTTAGCTATTGCTTCTAATCCGCCATAATAGCTTAATTATAAAGGTTGTCACAATGACCTCATGTCATAAACAAAACCTTGTAGGAACACTCCATCAAGCGTCCCTAGTTCAGAAATAGCGATAAAAACTATGAATAAAAATCCCAATATTGAAGGCATCTACGAAGTCTGCATAGGTATCACTGAACCCTTGTCGATGATTCAATATTGGCAACAATTTGGTTATCGCATTGGACAAATAGGTGAATTAACTGCTCCTATGGCTAACAATTTATATGGAGTAAATTCTAACTTGCGTTCTATTCGACTTTATCACCAAGATGTGGATCATGGTTTAATTCGCCTTATGGTTTGGGACAAACCCACCAATGAAGGTTTACAAATGATATCCATGAGAGTTTTGGGCAACCGTTGGGTGACAAGTTTAACTGCTGATGTTTTGAATATTCTTAACCACGCTGAGGATGGTAAGTTGGCAGGTTTACCAATTAAATACACTTTTCCCCAGTGGGAGATAATTTATAAAATGGATAAAGGTCGCCCATTTATCGATCCAGCAGTGGGAGTGCGGGAAATGATGTTATTGCAACTATTGACACGTCAGGTGTTATTTCAACGCTTTAATTACACAATACCTAAATATGGCCAGATTAATCATACCTCTACTTTCAAAACAAGTCAATTTACCCATGCAGGTATGATTGTCCAAGATGATAGTAAAGAAACCTTGCAGTTTTATGAGGATGTTTTGGGTTTATTGCGATCGCGCGACAACTCGGAAACTTCTTATGAAAGTTCACAAGCAGCTAGACAAATTTTTGATTTACAACCAGGGGAAAAGTTTACAGTTACAACTTTTGACGATCCCCGCTCTTCAACAAATTGGGAAGAAGCGCGATCTGGCAGAATGTATATTATTCGTTTTCCTGAACAAATTAACTTGCACTCTTGTTTTGATAAGTCACAACCTGGTTGTTTAGGAATGTCTTTGTATACTTATCGAGTTAATGATATAAAATATTATTTTGACATAGTTAATAATTCAGCAGCGACAAAAATTACAGACATTGTTGATAATGAATTTGGCGAAAAAAGTTTTTCTTTTGTTGCTCCTGATAGTTATTTTTGGAATTTAATTAGTAAGTAAATTTTTAAACAAACCCCTGGATAAACAACTTGATAAAATATAGTATTCTTAAATCATACCGCCATTTTCTAAAAAATTTATTACTTTTTGTCTTAAGTATAAACTGTAAGGCATAGTTCAAAACAGTTTCTAGTCGACTTAATTTTATTATACTCATTTTTTGTTTCAATCTTAATTAAAACGACTATATATAGCAATCCTATGAGTGTTCGTGGCAAAAATCCTACTGCTTTTTAGGGTATAGGGAAATTAGATGAACTTTTCAGATTACAGAATGGTAAAAAAATCTTTAACTGCACTGTATTACCCTAAATCATGAATTTGTATAAGTTTTATTGAACAACAGATAATTCTAATTGATAACGATATAATGCTACAGGGTGATTAGCTACTAAAAAATAATTAGGGTCTTGAGGAGATAAATAAATTGCTGTTATCTGATTTGCCTCAATTAGTTCTCCTCGATATTCATCAATAATATGATGATAATTTGTAGTTGTTTCTACCTCATTTAAGTAAATCATTGTCTCCCCCTGAAATAACTGTTGAGTTATTTCACAAGTAATAAAATTATCTGGGTTTAATTGTTCGCTAGCGCGACTGGTAATAATTGAAACTAACTCTAGATTATCTGCTAAAATAGTCGTCTGGCGATTAGGATTATATTGGTCAATTTCAACAGATAAAATTGCATCATCACCTAAAAATGCTTTGCCAATGTTCAAACCATTAAATTCTCGGTCAGCGATAACTGCCTCTGGAGGTAAATCTAATTTTTCGATTTTGCTATTATTAATCACAGGAGACCAAAATGTAGGAAAATTTATTAATTTTTGTTCCGATCTTTCTTGGACATTCAAGCTTGATTTAAGCTTAATAAATTTAACTTGAAAATTTACTGGTTGATACAAGTATTGACGATTATTTTCAAAACCTGGTGTGATAATTTTTGGAGCTAATGGAGCAACCATATCTATTAAAGTACTTTCCACATTCCAATTTCCCGCCATCCAGTCTGGATAAATTAAATCTGTCTTAGGGGCACTAATTAATGGTTTATTTTCCCAGTTAGGAAAATTAGCGATTCTCTCAGTAAGGGTTTCTGCTGCTGCATTATTAATCCAAAGTAAAACAATTGTGATTAAGCTCAGATTCAAGATGACTTGCCAAAAATTCTGGTGATTTTTCATAATAGAGAGTAGGTTAGGTGTCAGGTGTTAGGTGTTAGGTGTTAGGTGTTAGGTGTTAGGTGTTAGGTGTTAGGTGTTAGGTGTTAGGTGTCAGGTGTTAGGTGTTAGGTGTCAGGTGTTAGGTTTAAAAATTAACAAATTGATCAGGACTTACGCAGGCAAACTAAGAAACCCGGTTTCTCGTAGATATTTATGTGTTAAAACAATGATTTACTCAGGACTTACGTAAAGGTACTACTTGTAGTGTAAATATTTGAATTTATTGTCAAAAATGCACTATATATGGTGACACTGCCT
>JAKQYE010000026.1:38518-39840 GCA_023356605.1 Trichodesmium sp. MAG_R02
TTTCTCGTAGATATTTATGTGTTAAAACAATGATTTACTCAGGACTTACGTAAAGGTACTACTTGTAGTGTAAATATTTGAATTTATTGTCAAAAATGCACTATATATGGTGACACTGCCTAAGTCCTGTTACTGTAGAAACCGGGTTTCTTTGCGTAAGTCCTATTGATGACATATTACTACCACAGGACTTACGCAGTACCGCTATATATGGTGAAAAAATTATCATTTTCAAGATATTGCCACTATACATAGTGCCTTTGCGTAAATCCTATACCAAATACATTGATTTTGGTCACACCGTTAAATCTCGATAACTTTTGACTTCAATCATTTTCTATCTTTGCTCTCTACCTGAAACCTGAAACCACTAAACCTACTAAAACTTAACATATGAATGAGTGCTAATGGTCAGTTAATAACTCATAGCTAATAACTAAATGCTTACTCAAAATTAATTTTAATTACGCTCCGGTGCTTAATTATGCAAATTCAGATTCAAACATTTACTGTTCATAAAAGATTTCCTTTAACTATTAGTCGGGGAACTACTGCTGAGAGTACCAATATTTTGGTAAAAATACAACAAGAAGATATCGAAGGTTGGGGAGAAGCTTCACCATTTTCAGTAGGAGAAAAACCACAAACTACTGCGACTATACAGCAAGCTTTACAACAAGTCATCCCGGCTCTAGAAAAGTTTAATCCTCTTGAGCGACAGCAAATTGAGCAAGTCTTAACAGAATTGCAAATACCATCAGCAGCCTTAGCAGCTATTGATATTGCCTTGCATGACTGGGTAGGGAAAAAAAATAGGGTGGCCTTTATGGCGACTTTGGGGATTAGAACGCGATCGCATTGTTCCGAGCTCAGTTACTATTGGTATCAGTATCCCCGAAGTTGCTAAACAGAGAGTGCGAAAATGGTTACAATTTATTGATGTACGGATGTTTAAAGTCAAATTAGGTAGTCCTGAAGGTATTGAAGCAGATCAAGCAATGTTAATGGCAGTTAAAGAGGAAGCACCCCCATATACCTTGTTATATGTAGATGCAAATGGGGGTTGGAGTCTGGAAGATGCTGTAAAAATGTGTGACTGGCTGGCGACAGTTGGGGTTATTTATGTGGAACAACCATTAGCTGCTGTTTCGGCAATGAGAGATTTACTCCATCTGTATCAGCGATCGCCATTACCTATTTTTGTGGATGAAAGTTGTTTTACTGCCAAGGATATTCCTCAGTTGTCAGACCGAGTCCATGGCATCAATATTAAGTTGATGAAGTCAGGGGGGTTAACTGAAGCAATGCGAATGGTTTATGTA
>JAKQYE010000260.1:0-3684 GCA_023356605.1 Trichodesmium sp. MAG_R02
GTATGTTGTTTAAATGCTGTTGGATTTGAGGGGTGGCTAGAACAATATTTATTACCATCACTTGAGATCAAATCAGTCCTAATAATGGACAATGCACCAATTCATAGAAAAACGCTGATTAAAGAATTAGTCAATGGGCAAGGACATGAGGTTATATTTATCCCTAAATACTCTCCAGATTTAAATGATTAAGAACACGACTTTGGTGCATTAAAGAAGAAAAGAATGTACGAAGGAAAAGATAAATCCATTGATGATATCATTCGAGATTATTGTGAATCTTAGTGTCCCAGTCTTATTCATCATGACTATAAAAGCACTTACATATTGGATATTTTAGCCTTTGGGTCTGGGAAACAAGTGCAAGCTTCTTGCTTCCTCAATGTGAAAATGTAAGGATTTTGAGCAGACAAGGGTAGAAAAATTCAGGGACAATTTTCCGACTATATCCTCATATAATTCCTCATAATCCTGAGTTCTGACTCTGGCCCTTACCCATAAGACTTATTCAGCAAACCCTAAATTAGCCCTACGGGCCAGTCATTCGTCAGGCCAAATGCTTCCCTAAGAAGATTTACCAATGTCTGCACCTCAAATATCTAGTCCTATAAAAGCTAGAAGTTCTATGATAATTAGGAGAGGGTTAATGCCATAAGTAAGTTGAGAAATGGAGGATTGGCTAATGGACGCAATGGAATTTTTTCAAAGGAGTTCTGGTAAATGGCGATCGCAACGTACAACCCATCACCTAGCCTTCAGACAAGCAGAAATGGGTAGCTCAGATATTCAAGTAATCACCCTGGATGCTAAAGATCCAAAAATAGTAGAAATCTGCAAAATGCACGAAATTGATCCAAATTTGGCTGCTGGGGGTGCTTTTGTAACTTGGGATGGTTCCATGGCATGGGATAAAGATGATGAAAATCATAAGGGGTCAACTGTATTTGCTATTGTTCCTGAACCAGAAAATCCTAGAAAAGGCAGAATGTTGCGAGAGCGTGGCTATGCTGAAATTGTCCCAGTAGTGGGACTTTTTGAGATGGATAATGAAGATGGACTAAATCTAATTACAGAATATGAAACTATGAGTTCTATTGAAAGATTCTGGTTTCCTAGCCCTAATTTAAGGATGCGAAGTAGTTCAGTCAAGCGGTTTGGTGGATTTAATACTTCTACTTTCTGTACCGAAGTTCGGATAGAGGAAAGTAACTTAGATTCAGATCCAGAAATATCAAACCACGATGTAGAGTTTTATTCTACTTTTGGCTGGTAGATATAGTAGTAGCTGGAAGGTCCGTTGTTAGATTCTTCCTTTGACATCCTCCACGGTCATTAGGCAGGGGGAAACAACCGAGCCGTGGCTCCGATGCGGGTTGACGTTTCACAGGCTGCCGCTACTTTGGCAGTAGTCTTACACTTGCCGAACCGTCCGTTTTTTGTCTCGAATTGCCCACCCGCGACTAATATATTTCTTGTGAACTAAAAAGCAAGAAGGACATGACCCGTGAAAAAAATCAACTGAAAAGTCGCCCGCTTATGGGCAAGGCTTTAAACCCAATTTTTCGGTAACTGTATTTAAGAGAACGGAAAATGGCATAATTTATCTGACAACTGTCATGGAAAAATTACGTCGAGAATCAGTAAATATCTATTAAAAATATTACAGATTGTTGCGTAAGTTAACAAAAGTCAGACTAGAATCACCTCAATCCCTTAATCTATAGTTTGGTCATTGATACAATTTTGTAAATACCAGTAAAATTTAATGTGCTTTGGCCACATTTGATAAATCACATTTAATAATTTTAAGGAGATTCTGACGTGGCAATTCCACTATTAGAATACAGGCCCATGAGTCAAAATTCACGGGTGTCGGGTTATGAGGTCCCTGGTGACGACCAACCAATTATCTATTCTGCCGAACTTTTACCCTCTCAATCAGAGTGGGATGAGTTAATTTGGGCAGCTTATCGCCAAATTTATAGTGAACATCAAATTCTGAAGAGCGATCGCCAAACCTTTCTAGAATCTCAGCTCAAGAATGGTCAAATTACAGTTCGAGATTTTATTCGAGGCTTGCTAACTTCCCCTCCATTCCGCCGGAACAACTACGAAACAAATAGTAATTATCGCTTCGTTGAGTTATGTGTTCAACGGGTGTTAGGTCGTGACGTTTATAACGAAGGGGAAAAATTGGCTTGGTCTATCATTATAGCTACCAAGGGTATTGAAGGCTTTATTGATGAGTTACTAAGTAGTGAGGAATACCTGGACAATTTTGGCTTTGAAACTGTACCCTACCAGCGTCGTCGGGTTCTACCCCAGCATGATGGAGGAGAAACACCTTTTAATCTGAAGACACCTCGTTATGGGCCTTACTATCGAAGTATTTTAGACTTCCCTAAATTTATGTATCAAAATGAAATATTTAGCTTTACTCCTCAAGAACAGATAGCTCCGGCAGGCGATCCTTCTCTATACTTGGGTCTGGCACGGAGTATTGTTGTCAAAGAAAAAGCAACAATAACACCAAACCTAGATAGTGTTAAGCTAGATATGGTTCCTTATCGTAAGGTGTAATTTGCAATATTTTGCTTTAAAGTAAAGTTTCGTCCTTCTAGGGCAGCTTTTATTAAACAAGAAAAAACCTCTTGCAAAGCTTAGGGATGATCGTATCCTTTAATCTTTATCTTTCAACAGCAAAGACTTACCTTCCCCACCTTATAAGGGTAAAATCTAGGCTGAAGAATTCAGCAAGAGGTTTAACTTTAGATGCTCCTGATGTACTAACTCCCTAGATATTTCCTACGCCCCCAAAAAAAAGTGGGTTGCAGGATGACTGAACTTACAAAGGTTTGTAAAAGTTCATAGTTCGTTTGTACTATATTTATAGTAATGCGATGCTTTATCAAATTCAATTGGGTTATTACAATAGCCCGATTTTGTACTGTGCTTTGGAGAGGTTTTTACTAACCATACAGAACTTCTTTATCCCTGGATGAAAGACTTGTCCTCTAGAACTTATCAATACCCTTTCATCAATTTAGGTAAAGCATTTAAAAGATTCTTTCAAGGATTAGGTAAACGCCCAAGGCTTAAGAGGAAAGGTAAACATGATTCCTTCACAATTGATCAGGACTTACGTAAAGGCACTACTTGTAGTGTAAATATAGTTATTCCGAATAAGAGTGGGATACTTTTTCAGCTAAAACCCTTTCACAGCAAAAATATTTTGTCTCAATCTAAATCAGAATGACTATATCTGAATTTATTGTCAAAAATGCACTATATATAGCGGCACTGCGTAAGTCCTGTTGATAATTGTGGAAAACCAATAGAACTAAACGGATGGAGTCACGAATTACCTTTTATTGGTATTGTTAAAACTTATGAACCCATTGGAGGAACAACTAAAAAAATAACCATTAGTACGCAAACCGGTGAGTGGTATCTCAGTTTGAGCTATAACTTTTTAGGCATAACCACACCCAAAAAACTGATGTAGTTGCTGTAGATATACGTGTAAAAACCTTAGGAACAATGAAGTGATGGTAAGGTTTTTGAAAGTGTAAAATCTGAGCGCAGATTTAAAACTAAGCTATCTAGAATACAATACCTAAATCGCAATAATAAAGAGATAGGTTCTGCTAATTAGAAAAAGGCACAACTAAAGATATCTAGATT
>JAKQYE010000260.1:3784-7979 GCA_023356605.1 Trichodesmium sp. MAG_R02
TGCTAATTAGAAAAAGGCACAACTAAAGATATCTAGATTCCATGTTAGAAAAAGGCACAACTGAAGATATCTAGATTCCATGGAAAAGTAGCGAACATCCGTAAAGACACACTTCATAAATTGACAGCATATACAAGCCTTGGACCACGGTGCTGTTGTCATTGAAGACTTAAATGTTAGTGGAATGTTTCGCACAGCGAGATGAAAAGGTAATCAAAAATTAGCCTAGTCAATTGCAGAACAAGGATTTTATGAGTTTTGCAGACAACTGGAATACAAGTGCCAATGGTAGGGCTCGGAGTTAGTAGTAGGTGACAGTTTTTTTTCCATCATCAAAGACTTGTTCAAACTGCGGTCATGTTCAAGATATGCCATTAAATCTAAGGACTTATGACTTACCAGAGTGCCAACAACAACCGAAAAATATTACTACAGCTAGTGCAAAAAAAACACGGTGATTCGTGAAATGAAAATTGAAGATTATGATGGGGTTTTATCCCATTGGCAATTCAGATAGGAGTATATATCTAGATGAACGTGATTCTCTTGAGAATATCAACAGGACTTACGTATTGCTTCTATATCTGGTGTATTTTTGATAATCCTGATCCGATATTTACACTACAATTAGTGTCTTTGCGTAAGTCCTGATCAAAAAAATAGTTGGAGAGTTAAAAATTCTTGACAAGTTACGTCATTATGCGATATAATAAGCTAATTTATGTAACAGGTAAGGTAGTGAAATTCGTCAAACCTAGAGTTGCTGCTGAGATATTAGGAGTTGATGTGCGTACGTTGGTCAAATGGGAACAAAGTGGTCAAATAAATGCCATAAAAACTCCATCGGGACAAAGGCGCTATGATATTGACTCTTATATCAAAAGTACACCCGCAGTTGCTAGAAAAACTGTCCTATATTGTCGAGTATCAAGGAATGCTCAAAAATCAGATTTGAATAGACAAGTAGCGGAACTACAAGGTCTTTATCCTCATGCTGAAACTATTAAAGAAGTAGGCAGTGGCTTAAACTTTAAACGTAAAAAACTATTGAACCTATTGTCTCAAATATTAAAAGGCGATATCCAGCGAGTTATAATTGCTGATAAGGATAGATTAGCTAGATTTGGGTTTGATTTATTCAATTGGTTTTGTGAGCAAAATAACTGTGAATTAATAGTTTTGAATAGTAAAGAGTTATCTCCCGAAGTAGAAATGGTAGAAGATATTTTAGCTATATTACATTGCTTCTCTAGCCGACTTTATGGTCTCAGGAAATACAAAACTCAAATACAAAATGACTCAGAAATATGCACAAGCCAATCAGGACAAAACTGAAACTGAAATAATAAACAGAAAACTGTTTATTAAGATTATTAAAAGGCCCGAAAATTATGATAACAGCAGATAGAGAGTTTCATGGTATTTTTCTATCCCACTGGTTGAAAAAATATCAGAGGCCAGATGTATATTTTGTTTTGAGACAAAAAAATTAACCATGATTAAACGAGGTGAAAAATATTGTAAACTCTCAGAATTAAAAGTAAATGCTGGTGAAACTAAACTGTTATTGAACCAAAAAACAACCAAAACTTTGAACGTAAAAACATATAATTTACTCAATTATAAAAAACATCAATATCGTCAAAAATCTGTTTTATAGAAATGGTATATTCTCACTAATTTATCATCTCCTAAAAAGATTAAAAAAATATATAGTCAGAGAATAGGATAGGAATTGAAGCAATGTTTAAATACTATAAAACTGGTGGTTACAATTCTTGTATCAGCGAAGGGCAATAAAACGACATTGAATAATTTAATGTTATTAATAGCTATTTCATAAAGACTTAATTTATTTCAAGTCCAAAAAATTAAAAATAAAG
This sequence comes from Trichodesmium sp. MAG_R02, assembly GCA_023356605.1. Classification (GTDB taxonomy): domain Bacteria; phylum Cyanobacteriota; class Cyanobacteriia; order Cyanobacteriales; family Microcoleaceae; genus Trichodesmium. Next base: position 5,668 of record JAKQYE010000260.1, read on the forward strand.
GGGTTCAAGAATATATATTAAGAACTAATGAAAAAAGAATAAAAGTAAAGAAGACACAGAATAATATGTCTGGTTTAATATTCGCAATGCAACCAGATAAGAACTGTAGTACCACCATTAATTACTAAATCTTGCTCTTTTAAATAACTGGGCAACCATTGAGTCTTTACAGGAGAATATACTTGAATTTTACCTTGCATTTCATTTATCAAATCACGAGCAATTACTAATCCTAATCCTGTTCCTGGAATATTTGTCTTAGCTTTTTCTCCTCGATAGTTTCGTTCAAACAAATGTTCTAAATCTTCCGATGAGATTCCATAACCTGTATCGCTAACAGCTATGACCAACATTTTTTCTGTTTTACTCTTAATTGATTTATGATGATTGGTTTCCAGAGCTACGGTTGCTAATTTAATATAAATATTTCCTTTAATAGGAGTATACTTTAAAGCATTATCAATAATATTACTTAAGACTTCTCGCAAAGCTTTATAATTAGCTTTGATGATTGGTAAACTATCAGGAAAATCGACTTGTAAACCTATATTACTTTCATTAGCAATTGCTTTGGTAGAAATTAATAAAGGTTCTAAAACCTGTTGTACAGAAACTGATTCTAAAAAATTAGCTGCGGGTAAAAGTCCCAGAGGTTTAGATTTTTGATAAGCTTCTTGATCAACATCTATTATTTCATAATTTGGAGTTGTGCTTTGAAAATGCTGAGTTTTATCAGGAATACTTAACATTTCTTCCCCAACATCAACAGTTTCATCAATTTGTTCAATAAATTCTCTGAGGCGATCGCTTTCCCGCAAAAGACTATTAGCTATATTCCAGTTTTTGTCTTTTGGTAAAAATCCTTTCAGCAATAACTTACCAAAAGTTCGTAGTGCAGTTAATGGACTTTTCAACTGATGCAGTATATTCTGCATCCTATTAAACTGTTGCACTTGTAACTGTTGTTGTTGCTGAAATTCCTGCTTTAACCATTGAGAACGTTGATCTAGAATACTGGCCATAGCAATAGTATGAGCTACTTGTTGGATTTGACTTTTTTCTTTTTGATTCCAGGGTCGGTCTTCTCTTGCTGTTACCAGTAATCCCATAACTACTCCATCATGGATTAAGGGTAAAACAATTTGACATTCTTGCCAAAGATGGTTGGGCCATCCAGGAGTGGAATCTGTTGTACGGTTGTTCGCTTCATTAATCCGATAATTTTTGCCGATAATTAAGGGTGCTGCTGATAATTTCGGAAGGTTATCTAATGTTTGTATTTCTGAGGTTACTTTTAAAACTGAAGTTTTTTCTGCCTCTTGGGATGTTTCTGGATATGCGATAATGGGGACTAGCTTTGCTTCACCCCCTTCTACCAGTTTCTCTGTCAAGTAAACTATGCTTAAAGTCGCACCCCAACTAGATACGAGAGATATCTGGGTCCTGCAAAGTCCAATAAATTCTGTACTTGTCGGCATTAGTATTAGAGGTACTTGTTATATTTTCCACTGGACATCAGTTTGTTTTTGATTTTAGATAACAAAGTGTATATTTTGTATCAAAATATTAAAAACACTTGAGTTTTTCAATTATTATTTATATAATCTTATAAAATTTGGTAGCCATAACTACACTCATCAGGTAACACAGGAGGTAAGGAAATTGGCTAGAAGACGTAAGCGCAAAAGTCGCCGAAGACAAGAAGGACGCAGGATACTGGAACAAGTGGCTCAGTATAGTATTGAAAGTGGTCAAGATAAACCAGTTACTGCAGCTCGCAAGTTTATTCATGCACAAGGTATTGTGCCACCTGCCGTACTTCTAGTTAGAAGAAATGAGCATACCACCGATAGGTATTTCTGGGCAGAAAAAGGTTTATTCGGAGCCCAGTACGTTGAAGAAAATCATTTCCTGTTTCCTAGCTTAAAAGTTTTGATGGAACTCAGAACACCTGAGAAAAAACAGGCACTTAATTATGCTCCTAGTATAACTCAAGTTTAAGGACGTTGTATTAAACGTTCTTTGAAGGTAAGCTAGTATGTTTTTTTTAGTTACAAGCAACAAGTACCAACTTCTAATTAAATTAAGTAAGAGGGTAATGCCAATCCGGCATTCCCTACTTATTTAATTTTTTAGTAGTATATAGTCAAAGATGTTATGGCCTTAAAAGGCTGAAGGAACTAAGACTTTAAGCTTCCATCTGCTAATGGACTTAAACTCTTAGTTGTTTTCGTTTTTTATACCTTACCAAAATAAATAGCTTATACTATTTTGATAACATTTCTTAACAATGAACAAGACAAATATCTACT
>JAKQYE010000261.1 GCA_023356605.1 Trichodesmium sp. MAG_R02
ATATTATTGTTATAGTAAAAACTGTTGATGAAAGACCGTCACTGGTTCTTAAAACTATATAATCACGACCATATTTGATAAACTGCCCATAGTTTTCTTGACTATCTGTACTATTTGCGTGAACTATTCTGACATGACAACCAAGTGGATGCTCTTGTACAAATATCTTTGTTTTTCTTGTCAGATATATTGTCAGAAATATGTTTTTAAGACATTTAAAACAAAACCTAATTATTTTATCAATTAATTTCACCAATTTCATAAGCTTTTGTGCATTTAAACGACTTATTGTTGTATGCCACCCTTGAGAAAAAATCCTTCTAAATTCTAAATTATAAATTATAAATTATAAATTCTAGCTTACTAATGCGCATTTTAAACGAGTATTAGCTTATGATACCCATCCAATACTATGTTTAGCTTCTGCCACAGAATTAGGAATTCACTTATTAATTGGTATAATTGTACAACAAAACTCCGAGGGAGAGATAGCCTGTCATTTTAACAGGGGGCAGTTGAGGGAGAGAAGATTTTAATTCCCCTGTATCATTTCTCTTTTTGATTTTCTCTTGCATTTTTTGATTGTATCAGTAGAAACATTACTACCCAAGATTAATTGACCCAACCCTGAAAAAAATTAAAATAGAGTAATAAAAAACCCTCAAAGTCCTGCCCATTGCCAAAAAATCATAATATTTCAAGAAACCTAACCGACCAAAGCCAAATATAATCAATATTATTATCGTTAGCTAAAAATCATCTCATCGGCATGACCCATTGCCTCAACCCCAACTGCCAAATTCCCCAAAACCCAGACCGGAATAAATATTGCCAAAACTGTGGCTCTAAACTACTACTCAAAGACCGCTATCGACCCTTAAACCTAATTGGTCAAGGAGGTTTCGGTAGAACATTCCTAGCTACCGACCAAGATAAACCTTCCAAACCCCAATGTGTCATTAAACAATTTTTTCCCGCATCACAACGCACAAACAATATTAACAAAGCTGCCCAACTCTTTGAAAAAGAAGCTACAAGATTAGACCAATTGGGCAAACATTCCCAAATTCCTGAACTAATGGCCCACTTTACCCAAGATAGCCGACAATATTTAGTACAAGAATTTATTGCTGGACAAAACTTGGCCCAAGCTTTGAAAGTTGAGAAACCCTACAATGAAGACCAAATTAGGGGTTTACTAAAAAATTTACTCCCAGTACTGCAGTTTATTCATTCTCATAACGTTATTCACCGGGATATCAAACCAGAAAATATTATTCGTCGTCAAAATAGCGATCGCCAATTAGTATTAGTAGACTTTGGTGCAGCTAAACATGCCCTTGGTACGGCACTCCTAAAAACAGGTACAACTATCGGCACCCCTGAATACACCGCTCCCGAACAAAACCGAGGTAAAGCAGTATTTGCTAGTGACTTATACAGTCTAGGAGTAACTTGCTTACATCTATTAACCAAAATTTCCCCATTTGAATTATTTGATGTAGGTGAAGGCACATGGGTGTGGCGACGCTACTTACAGAATAATTCTATTAGCGAACAATTGGGTTATATTCTAGATAAACTGGTGGAAAATGCAGTTAACCGTCGTTATCAGTCTGTTGATGAAGTTATGGAAAACTTAAATGCTGACGACTTGACTCTTATTCAAGATAAAACTGCTATCCAAACACCAGAAGTTATACCTGAAGTTACACCGAGTCAAATTTGGAAATGCATACATACTCTCTCCGGTCATCGAAAATGGGTTTGCTCTGTTGCTTTGAGTAATGATCAAAAAATTGTGGCGAGTGGGAGCGAAGATGAAACTATTAAACTTTGGGAAGTAGATAGTGGTAGAGAAATATTGACTATCCGCGGACATTCTGGTTATGTAAACTCTGTTGCCTTTAGTCCTAATGGAGAAATATTAGCTAGTGGGAGTGATGATAAGACTATCAGACTTTGGGAAGTTCAGACTGGAAAGCTGCTTTGCATTCTCGGTGACTGGGGTCGGGGAGAATATTTTGGTCATTCTGGAGGGGTTACGGCGATCGCTTTTCACCCAGATGGTAAAAGTTTAGCTAGTGCAGCTAAAGATAAAAGTATTAAAGTTTGGCGACTGGGGGATGATATTTATGACTCTAACTATGGGAAAGTGATTATGACTTTGACTGGACATTTACAACAAGTGCGGGCGATCGCTTTTAGTCCAGATGGCAAAACTTTGGCAAGTGGTGGTCAAGATAATATGATTAAAATATGGGATTTAAGTTTAGGTAATACTGTTAAAAATTTATGTCATTATTATCAGGGTACACATTATATTTATACAGTTGCTTTTAGTCTTGATGGTCAACTTTTAGCTAGTGGCGGTCGCGATCGAAATATTAAAATTTGGCAAATAGATAGGGGTGAAATATTACAAACTTTGGAGGGGCATTCTAGGGATGTTTATACGGTGGCTTTTAGTCCTCAAGGAGATATTATTGCTAGTGGTAGTGAGGATGGAACTATTAAAATTTGGGATGGGAAAACGGGTCAACAAATCGGAAATTTAGTGGGTCATTTAAAATATATTAATTCTGTCACTTTTTCTAGGGATGGAAAGAGTTTAGCTAGCGGTAGTAGTGATAATACTATTAGAATTTGGCGACAGGAGTAATCAATTTCTAACTCAAAAGTTAATTTGAGTAGTTAGCCCTTATATTATGTCTGGTTAAATACTTATATTTTGGAGGTTGATTTGCTAGGAGGTAGGAGGATAGAAATGGTGAATCTCATATTTTTTGATTATGCTGGGGGCTAACTACTGAAGCCGAATAATTGGACAGAGTTTTCCAATATTAATAATTTTTGAAAATCTGCTGATTATTTATTATCATATATTTGATTTTTTTTCAAGGGTGACAGACTTTTTTTATGGCTTACTAGTTCAAATAAAATTAATTAAGACTCAGTTAAAAATTAACAATTACTAAAGTTTTAAACTGTAGATTTTTTGTGTTTCTAAATGTTTCATGACTGTGGATATTTCAGTAAATTTTAAATTCTGACGTTCTAGTTTTATCTGTAAGGCAATCATAGGATCGGAGCCAGAAGCAATGATAAATTCCAATTTTAATAGATTTTGCCATTGGGCTATTTCTGTTAATACTTTAGCGATCGCAATCAAATAAGGATGATTTGATTGTTCATACCATTTAGACGTAGCTAATGTTGATTGTTCTAAACCAAAATTAACTATTAAAGGTGCTTGAGCAAAGACTGCCGTTGCCACTGGTCTTGTTTCTTCCTGCAACAGAAAATCATGCTCTTTGATTAAACTGCGTAATTTTTCCAAATATTGATACCGCTGTTGAATCCCAGATTTCATAGTTGCAATATAAGAATCATCCATCAATTCTTCTTCTGTTCTTTGATTCTTCCAATCAATAGCAATTGTTACTAAATAACTACGTAACATAATATGACCTAATTTTTGAGCTTTAGTAGCGAGATAGGCACAATTATAATCTGTTGCTTCAATTAACAAAGGTACCCTATCTACTACTTCAATACCATAACCATTTAAACCTGCTATTTTACGGGGATTATTTGTAATTAAACGAATTTTCTTCAAACCTAAATCATGTAATATTTGCGCTCCTACGCCATAGTTGCGTAAATCTGCTGGAAACCCTAATCTTTCATTAGCTTCCACAGTATCTAATCCCATATCCTGCAATGCATAAGCTTTAAGTTTATTAACTAACCCTATTCCTCTGCCCTCCTGTCGCAAATAGACAACCACCCCCGCTCCCGCATTTTCAATCATTTTCATGGCTGCTTGTAGTTGCATTCGACAGTCACAACGCAGAGAACCAAAAGCGTCTCCCGTCAGACACTCAGAATGTACCCGCACCATGACATCTTTGTCTTTAAATTCTTCTGGGTTGCTTTTAACGATAGCTATATGTTCTAAGTTATTTTGAGTATCGCGGTAGGCATAAATTTGGAAGTAACCAAATAGGGAGGGTAACTCAGCAACAGTTTCTCGGTAGACAAAGCGATCGTGTTTGATGCGATAACTGATGAGGTCGGCAATGCTGATGAGTTTCAGATTATGAGTTTGAGCATATTCTACTAATTGAGGTAATCTTGCCATTGAACCGTTTTGGTTTTGAATTTCACAAATAACCCCTGCCGAATATAAACCTGCTAGTCTTGCTAAGTCAACGGCAGCTTCTGTATGACCTGCTCGTTTTAATACTCCTCCTTCTTTGGCTCGAATGGGGAATACATGACCAGGGCGACGTAAGTCTTCTGGTTTGGTAGTAGGGTTAATCACGGCTTGGATAGTTCGTGCTCGGTCTTCTGCTGAGATACCTGTGGAAACTCCCAATTCTGGGGAAGCATCTATACTGACAGTGAAGGCAGTTTGGTTACTGTCAGTGTTTTTAGTGACCATCAGTGGAATGTCTAATTGGTCAAGGCGATCGCCTGTTAATGCTAGACAAATTAGACCTCTGGCTTCTACTGCCATGAAGTTAATCATGTTTGGAGTAGCAAATTGAGCGGCACAGATGACGTCTCCTTCGTTTTCTCGATGTTCGTCATCGACTACTACTACACAGTTACCAGCTTTAATATCTGCTAGGGCGGTGTCAATAGAGTCAAATTGAAATTTTTGATTTGGTTGTTTATTCACGGGTAGGTTCCTAGGTTTTGTAATTTTTTTTCAAAGTGTGTTTAAAAGTATACAAAAATTATAGTAAAAATTCAAAAGTTAACCTTTCCTTACTTCTTAGGGCAAACCTGTCTAAATTTTGGAAGCTTCTCCCATTAGGCTTTATAAAAGTTATAAGTATTTATACTTATTTTTATTCTATCAGAAGTTCAAAATAAGATGAGTTTGCCTTATTTACCCCTTTTTGGGGGTACATTCAAAGGTTAGGGTAATTCTAGAGTTATAATGGTACAAAGTCTTACTGATGATGGGAATAAGTTGAGGGAAAATGGGCAATTTAATATTAAATAGGAGTTATGTAAAGAAAGCGGGTTTTTAGAGTAAATCATTGTTTTTAACAGATAAATATCTATGAGAAAGCTGGTTTCTCAGTTTGCCTGCCTAAGTTCTGATTAAAGTATACTTGACTATCCTCAAAAGTACTATAAGTAAGATTTTATAGACTTAAGACTTTGAGGTGACGGTAATTTTAGGAATTTATTTCATATCTAACAGTTTAAAATTATTTGTGAAATTTATAGGGTAAATTGGTAGATTAATAATAACTGGATTAGATTATAAGATGAACCATTAAAGATGTAATTTACAGTAACTTAAAAAGTCTCAAGTTATTTGGTTTAAGATAGAAAATTTTAAAAAATGATTGGGGGGAAAATGACATGAAAGGTAGAAAGTTTACAGAAAAAGAACGTCAAATACTTGCGGATATTATTATTCATCGCCGAACGGAGTTTGGACGAAATTTTACTAGTCAAGAAATTCCTGATACAGTAATTGAAACCTTGCTATCTGCTGCTTTGCATGCTCCTTCAGTAGGTTTTTCTCAACCCTGGGAATTTGTAATTATTCGTGACTCATTAATTAAGGCTAAAGTTAAGGCTTCTTTTATGAGAGAAAATCAAAAAGCTAAAGAAATATTCAAAAATAGACCTTTTTATAATCAGATTCTATTGGAAGGAATTACTACAGCTCCTGTTAATATTGCTGTTTTCTATAAACCGTCACCTCATCCTGTTGTAGGTCAAACTAGTATGGATAAGTTTGGACCCTACAGTGTTTGTTTGGCAATTCAAAATTTGTGGTTAATGGCTAGAGCTGAGAACATAGGGTTGGGTTGGGTAAGTATTTTAGATGAGGAAGAGGTAAAAACTATTCTTAATGCTCCTCGGGAAAATGAGTTAATAGCTTATTTATGTATAGGTTATGTCACAGAATTCACAGAACGTCCTTTGCTGGAAACTCTTAACTGGGAAAAGCGTAAGTTAAAGGAGACGGTGATTTATTGCGATAATTACGATCACCAAAGGGAATTAATTGGATAGTGGTCATTTTTGCACAATGTCTACTAATATGGATGGGACTTACCCACCTAGATTAAAATCTATACTATTTGTAGGGGTTAAGGGTAAATAACGGCAAATGCTATTTTCCCCTACTAGATATGGCGGTTGTGCCTAAGTCCTGATAGTTTACAGCGCTTTTCAAATTGATGAACTGCATCGCCATAATCAAAACCTTGTAGGGAGGTTGCATGGAACGTCCCTACTGTGGTCTACCGACATGAAAACTGCTGTCGGAAGTTAGTATAAGTTTATGCTGCTTCTACGGTTTCTTTCAGCAGTGGAAAGTTAAGATTTTCCCGTTGTGCTAAGTAAAGTTGACCTACTTGCCGCGCTAAGTTACGAATTCTGCCAATATAACGGGTGCGTTCGGTAACGGAGATTACTCCTCTGGCATCAAGTAAGTTAAAACTGTGGGAACATTTGAGAACATAGTCTAGACTTGGTAAGATTAATTCTCGTTTTATGAGTTGTTTGGCTTCTTGTTCATAAAGACCAAATAAAGTAAACAAAAATTCGGGATTAGATGCTTCAAAATTATAGGTACATTGTTCAATTTCTCCCTGAAGGTAAATGTCTCCATAAGTGAGGTTATCAGTCCAAGCTATTTTAGTAATAGCATCAACTTCCTGGAGATACATGGCAAGGCGTTCTAAACCATAGGTGATTTCGATGGAAACTGGGCGACAGTCTATACTACCACATTGTTGAAAGTAAGTAAATTGGGTGATTTCCATGCCATCAAGCCATACTTCCCAACCAACGCCCCAAGCTCCTAGGGTGGGAGATTCCCAGTTGTCTTCTACAAATCGAATGTCATGATCTTCTGGACGGATACCTAGAGCACGCAGAGAGTCTAGATAAAGATCTTGAATGTTATTGGGGGAGGGTTTGATTAAGACTTGATATTGATAGTAGTGTTGAAAGCGGTTGGGGTTTTCTCCATAACGCCCATCTGTGGGACGCCGACAGGGTTCAACATAGGCTACTGACCAAGGTTCAGGACCGATCGCCCGCAGAAAGGTGTGGGGGTTCATTGTACCTGCTCCTTTTTCGGTATCATAAGATTGAGCGATTAGACAGCCGCGATCGCTCCAGAATTTATTTAAGGTGGCTATGACTGATTGGAAGTTCACTTAATTTTTTTAGCTCTTGAGTTTACCTAATGTTAGGGCATTTTTGGGATTTTTTAGAGCAAAATACTCTGTTATTTTTTCCCATTTATTATATAACATAAAACTATTTTATTGTCAACTATAAAAAGGGATATTTTTGAGTATAATTTAATTAGGAATTATCAGGGGTAATTAGGAATGATTATATCTCTAATTTTTGGGCAATAATCAACAGAATATGGTTGAGAAGTTTGGATTAAAAATGCTTGAGAAAAGACAGAATGGGTAGATGGGAAATTATTAGATAAAAATGGTATGCTTTTTAAGCATGGTCTGATTCAAAGAAATGTTTATTTTTATTGGAGAGGTTATCAATATTCTAGTGGGGAAGGTGGAAAGGTTGATGCTGATGTATTTTGTCTTACAAACAAGCAAGGTGGTTATTCTGATGTGGCTTATCTTACTTGGAAATTGGAGACAAATTTTGGCAATGAAAAGGTTTTGCCTCAAGGTTTTCCTTTAAGTGCTGAGGTTGTTTATCCAACAGATTTGGCTGAGGATGTTATTGCTAAAGCACAAGAATATTTGGAGTATGGAGGGAAAGAAGTTTGGTTAGTATTTCCTGAGAATAAATGGGTAATTGTTGTGACTTTAGAATCAAATCTTATTTTTATTTCTGGGCAGGTTGTTAATACTCAAAAAGTTTTAGGTGGTTTTAGTATTCTGGTAGATGAGTTATTAGTTTA
>JAKQYE010000262.1 GCA_023356605.1 Trichodesmium sp. MAG_R02
TTTAGCCAGAGTTTCTGTTGTGGCATAGCGATCGCTCAAATCAACTGTGACAAATTCACCAGGGAAGGGTTTTACTGGAACGTGACGTGCTAGACCAACTACCAAATCTTCTTGTCCAGCCAGGTATTCTGCTGTAGAAAAGCCTATTCCTCGACTTGCACCAGTTATGAGAGTAATATGCTGTTGTGTCATTTTCTGCAGATTTAAATAATAGCTCTAACTACACAGGACTTACGCAAAGAAACCCGGTTAAGACAGTAAATCATTGTTTTTACAGCTCTTTTCAAATTGATGAACTACATCGCCATAACCAAAACCTTGTAGGGACGTTGCATAAGGGCGTCCCTACTGTGGTCGACCGACATGAAAAATGCTGTAACACATAAATATCTACGAGAAACCGGGTTTCTCAGTTTGCCTGCGTAAGTCCTGACTACAGATCAATCATATAGTTATTTTAAGTTAGATTGAGACAAGTATTTCTTGCTATAACTGAGTTTCAGCAGAAAAATTTTTCTATTCTTATTTAAAATGACTATAACTTGGCAGCAAAGAATTAATTTTTACTCACAAGCAATTCTAGGAATTATTTTATCATAATCGTGATCTCCACAGATTATATAAACCTTTTCTCAAACTCCTGTAGGCAGTTCAATAGTAGCATCCTTTTTTTATTCGAGTATGTATGAAAAAAAATTATCTGTTTATTTTACTTTTATGAAATTTTAAAATATAACCTCTAGAAATCAGTTAAAAATGGTTATTGATATAAACAAAAATTGAATTAGGATAATTGCAAAAATTATCTCCCCGAAGTGTGAGTAATATTTGGGAGTATTAATTAATTTTGCAATATTATTTATGAGTTCTTTTTATTTCTAATAATCTGTATATTTGCGTGAAATTTTGTGTTATACCTTTATAATTATTTTTGTATTTTTGTATCAAAATCAAATGAATAGTTTAGATAAAAAATTTAAAACATTAGTAGATTTATTACGAAATAGAGCTATCGAAAGTCCCAAAGAAATAGGTTATAGCTTCTTAATAGATGGAGAAACAGAAACAGTTAACCTTACCTATCAACAACTAGAACAACGTTCACGAGCGATCGCCGCGTACCTCCAGTCAGTATGTCCACCAGGAGAAGTTGCCCTACTCCTCTATCAACCGGGACTAGAATATATTACCACTTTTTTTGGGTGTCTCTATGCAGGGGTCATAGCAATTCCCGCCTACCCTCCTAGACCAAATCGTGCTCTAGAGCGCATCCAAACAATTATTAGAGACAGCAAGGCCAAAATAGGTTTAGCAAGTCAATCTATCATTTCTAGCCTAAAACCTCGCGCTTCAGAAACTCCAGAATTAGATAATTTAGACTGGTTAGCCACTGACCAGATCCCGGACAATTTGGCACAGAAATGGCTTGAACCCAATATTAACGAGGAGACCCTCGCCTTTCTCCAATATACTTCCGGTTCCACAGCCACACCCAAAGGGGTGATAATCACTCACCAGAATCTTTTGCACAATTCCAGTCTGATTCATCAATGTTTTGGACACTCTCCTCAAAGTAAAGGAGTAATCTGGCTACCTCCATATCACGATATGGGTTTAATCGGTGGAATATTGCAACCCTTATATGGAGGCTTCCCTGTCATTCTTATGTCTCCTTTAATGTTCCTCCAAAGTCCAGTGCGCTGGCTACAAGCTATTTCTCGATACCAAGGCACTACCAGTGGGGGACCAAACTTTGCTTATGACTTGTGTGTCCGTAAAATTAAGCCAGAGCAGATACAAACTTTAGATTTAAGTAGTTGGGAAGTAGCTTTTAATGGTGCTGAACCTATTAGCGCCGAAGTTTTAGAACGCTTCACTAATACCTTTGCTGTTTGTGGCTTTCGCCGGGAAGCTTTTTATCCTTGCTATGGCATGGCGGAGGCTACCCTGATTATTTCTGGGGGTAATAAACTTTCTCCGCCAGTAAAAACTCAAGTTGTAGCAAGGGCATTGGAAAAAAACCAGATCGTCTTAGTTTACCCAACAGAAGGAACAAAAACATTAGTAGGTTGTGGTCAAAGTTTACCAGACCAACAGATTAAAATTGTTCATCCAGAAAAATTAACTCTTTGTGCTGAGGGAGAGGTAGGAGAAATTTGGGTCTCTGGGCCAAGTATTGCTAGGGGCTATTGGCACAAAGCAGAAGAAACGAAGCAGACTTTTGTCGCTTATTTAGCTGAAGCACCCGAAAAAGAGCCATTTATGAGAACTGGAGATTTAGGCTTTCTAGAGGCTGGAGAATTATTTGTGACGGGTCGTCTAAAAGATGTGATTATTATTAATGGTCGGAATCATTATCCCCAAGATATTGAATGGACAGTCGAGCAAAGTCACCATCTGATTAGGCCAGGTTGTATTGCTAGTTTTTCTGTAGAGGTGAAAGGAGAAGAACGTTTAGTAGTAGTAGCTGAGGTAGAACGTAACTTTCGTCAACTGCTTGGTGGAAGTCAAAACTCAACCCCCTCCCCGCCCCATCCAAGGGGGGAAGTTACCACCCCCCTTAAAACCCCCAAGGTAGGAAGTCAAAAATATAACTCTACTAATGAACCTACTGCCTTGGTAGGGATTAAATTTATTAGTCAACGTAATGGGAAGTCTGGTAAGGAGAATTCTGATAATTCTCAGGAGTTAATTAAATCTATCCAAAGGTCTGTGTTAAGAAATCACGATTTACAGATTTATCAGATATTGTTGCTTAAACCAGGAGCTATTCCTAAAACTTCTAGTGGGAAAGTTCAGCGTTATGCTTGTCGCGAAGGTTTTTTAGCCGGAACTCTACAAATATTTGAATAAAATGGGTGGTAGGTTATGAATAGTAGATTGTAGGTTTGGACAAATTTCAAAGTTCTACCCAACCCAAAATTTTAAGGCTTCAGACCCAATTTTCCGGTAATTTTTCTCAGGACTTAGGAAAAATCCGGTGTTATACACTATCCAGTTAGGGGTTAACAGCTACATGAAATACCCCTACCAGATACCCTGGTTCTGGGTAAGTCCTGTTTCTATTCTTAATTGAACCTGGCTGGTTATGCCTACTTCGTATAATATGATGGCACAATAACCATCATGCCTTCCCCAATCTTTTTTTTGGGGATCAATCAGTTGAAATAGTTAGCTATTTCAGGTAATTGTTACAACTCAACAGTTGCTCCCCATAACTCAGAAATTTGATTTCTGATTTTCTAGAGTGACTTTTTGACCCTAATTATGTGCCATTGCCTACAAGCTAGTAAAAAAAACTGAGTGATAAGTAATTTTAATGTGGTGCAGGAGTGAACAATGAAACTGTTGAACCAGCTTAAGAATCAGCAAGACAGCCAACATCTATCTTTAGTGAAAAATGATCGAGACCCTGCCTTACAAGTCCCGCAATTATCTCCAGTCAGAGAAAACATTAAGTCTTGGTTGGTATCCCAATTGGCCGAACGGCTAGAAATTGAGACTAATGAAATAGATATTGAGCGGGATTTTATTGATTATGGTCTTAATTCAATTGAAGTGGTCAATCTGTCTGGAGAATTAGAAAATCTCCTGGGTCGGCGACTTCCTCCTACTCTGTTGTTGGATTATCCTACTATTGAATCCTTGGCTGAATATTTAGTAGAAGATACCTCCGAGGATACCGGGCCAAATCTTCATAAAAAATTAGAAAATGAGGTTGAGGTCCCAACTTTTAATCCAACTACGGAAACTGAAGAAATTCCTTTAGAATATTATAGTTTTGACCTCTATCCAGAATATCTACAACTACAAAAGCAATTAGCAGATCTTAATGCTACTGGTATTGGTAATCCTTTCTTTATACCTCAAGAACGGGTTAATAATAATACTACGGTTATTAGTGGTAGGGAACTGGTGAATTATGCTACCTATAATTATTTGGGTATGTGTGGTGATCCTTTTGTATCTAATGCTGCAAAGGAAGCTATTAATCATTATGGTACTTCTGTTTCTGCTAGTAGGTTATTATCAGGAGAAAAGCCTTTACATCAGGAGTTAGAAAGAGAAATTGCTGATTTTATTGGTGTAGAAGATAGTATTCTTTATGTTGGGGGTCATGCTACTAATGTAACTACTATTAGTCATTTGTTTGGGCAAAATGACTTAATTCTCCATGACTCTCTAAGTCACAATAGTATTTTCCAAGGTTGTTTATTGTCAGGAGCAACTATTATTGCCTTCCCCCATAATGACTGGGAAGCTTTAGATAAGTTACTGCGCGATCGCCGTCATCGTTATAAGCGGGTACTTATTGCTATAGAGGGCGTGTATAGTACAGATGGTGATATTCCAGATTTACCCAAATTTATTGAAATTAAAAAACATTACAAAGCTTTTCTGATGGTAGATGAAGCTCACTCCATTGGTACTATTGGCAAACATGGTCGTGGAATTAGTGAGTATTTTGGGATTAACCCTAGTAATATTGATTTATGGATGGGTACTCTGAGTAAGTCTTTTGCTAGTTGCGGTGGTTATATTGCTGGTAGCAAAGCATTGGTAGAATATCTTAAATATACTTCTCCAGGATTTGTTTATAGTGTAGGTATTTCTCCACCAGATACAGCGTCAGTATTAGCCGCTATTAGGTTGTTGAAGAGGGAACCGGAAAGGGTGGCACAACTACAAGAAAAGTCTCGACTATTTTTGCAGTGTGCTCGTGAGCGAGGACTTAATACTGGTATGAGTAAAGATTCTCCGGTTATACCTATTATTGTAGGTGAATCTATTAAGTCGGTAATGTTATCCCAAAGCTTGTTTAAGCGAGGGATTAATGTTGCGTTTATGTTTTACCCATCTGTGCCACAAAATGCAGCCAGACTACGTTTTTTTATCACTTGTAATCATACAGAGGAGCAAATTCGCTTCACTATAGATGCTATGGCTGAAGAGCTCAGTTTAATGGGTGTTTCATAAGTGGCTCATGGTTAATATCAAGTCTAGATAATTAGACATAATACTATTGTTGGGTTTCGCACTTAGCTCTACCCAACAATAGTTATTAGCTATTCGGATTGAAAAATAATTTTTTTTTAACAAACCAATTTGGGAATATTTTTTTGAAAAATATAAAAAAATCACTTGTGAACGAAAGTGTTTCGTTACGCACATTTCTCAAAAACTAATTTTAAAAGTTTATTTGGATGTCAAAAATTGAGCTTTTTCATAAATCCGAGAAACTTTGAAGTTAACCCAAATTAAATTAAATCTTTAGAATCAAAATTTTCTAGTATTGCCTGATTTTAAGAGTTAATCAACCCAGATTTGCACTACTAAAAAGACCGCCTATATTATCAGTTATTTATAGAAATATTGAATTTTCAACCATAGCAAAAATGTCAACAGTTATCATACTTACTTACCCTAGGGTAAACGCTTTTTTTTAATAGCTTGATTAACAATCTATAGTTATACGGAAATAATTTTAGAAATATAAAAATCAGGGAACTAACAAATTGGAAGTAATTAATCTTTTTAGCAACTTACCAACTATTGAAACCCGACGAATCCTTTTGAGAAAAGTGTCACTCAAGGATGCAGCAGATATGTTTGAGTATACTCAAGACTCACAAGTTTCAGAGTATACGGGTTGGTATACTCATAGGTCTATTCAAGATAGTAAATTGTTTTTAGAATATACAATTAATAATTATAAGAATAATCAGCTTTCCTGCTGGGGTATTGTTTATAAAGCAGAGCAAAAATTTATCGGTACTGCTGGATTTATTTACTGGAATGTAGAACACGGTAGGGCAGAAATTGGTTATGCATTGTCTCGAAAATATTGGGGAAAAGGTTATATGACTGAGGTGGTTAATGCTATTATTTATTTTGGGTTTAAAACGATGATATTAAATAGAATTGAGGCTAGATGTGTAATTGAAAATATAGCTTCTGCTAGGGTAATGGAAAAAGTAGGAATGAAATATGAGGGTATTCTGCGCAAATGTATATTTATGAAGGGAAAATATCAGGATTTGAAAATTTATTCAATTCTCAAAGAGGAATTTATGGCTAGAAAGTGCGATTATCCTATTAAAATATTTACTAGAGTATGTGGCTTTCATCAATTTTAAATAATGTCTGTTTTGGCTGGTGTTGAATATAATGTAAGTATTTAGCTATTGGCAGTCAGCCCTCAGTAATTAATAGTGAATATAAGACTTATCCCACAAATTTATATATTGTATGTTAAAAATATAGTCATACTAAATCCGGTTCACACAGAACCAATAATGAAAAACTTATTAGGAATAGTTAATTATCTCTACTTTAATTCTCTCTAGGATTATAATTGAAAGCTCCTTCAGTTTAGATTAAATTTATAGTCATTTCAAATAAAAATGGAAAACTTTTTCTGCTGAAACGCGAGTTATAGCAATAAATACTTGTCTCAATCTAAATTAAAATGACTATATTGAAGTCTAATAACTCTTTTTTAGTAAATAGTCAAGCGATCGCGAAGTAGAACGGAGTTTTATGGCACAAAACAGAGTGTGAAGAAGTCAAAAATTATCATGCACTGTATATAGTATCTTTCCATAAGTCCTGTTGAAAAAAGTATAGTCATTTTAAATAAAAATGAAACTTTTTTTTACCTAAAATAATTTCATAGCAAGAAACACTTGTCTCAATCTAAACTGAAACGACTATACTTTCTATTTCGACCGAATTTGGTATGAGTGTATATAGAAATCCTATGAGTGATCGGGCGCAAAAATCCTACTACTTTTTAGGGTTCAGGGAATAGGAAACAGAGAATAGGTAAGAGTTTTAAAAGTTTTATTTACTTTTTGATTTGTCGTAACCTATGCGCGGATTACTATATAGCAAATTTCATCTTAGTTAGATACATTATTAGGGGCAATATGCCCGTACTACTATATGATTCAATAAGTTTGAATTAAGATTTTTTCTTGCAGCTATGTCATAATAAAAACTCATTACTCTGGTTCCATGCCATAAGATTTTTTGTCTTTATCTTAACTATATTGCTGTATAGTTTTAAAAAATTCTGCTATTTTGTTAAATAAAAAAAATGACAACTGAAGCTTCCAAAAATAATTCTAATTATTGTCTAATTTCTCCAGCTATTCCTGAGATTACTTTGCCAAAATATTCTCCTCTCAAATTGGGAATTCTAGCTTCTGGAAACGGGAGTAATTTTGAGGCTATTGCATCAGCGATAAATAATCAAAAATTAAATGCTAAAATTCAGGTAATGATTTCTAATAATTCAGAAGCCAAGGTTATATTTAGAGCCAAAAAGTGGGGTGTTCCATCGGTATTGTTAAATCATCGAGAATACAAAAATCGAGAAAAATTTGATAGTAAAATTGTTAAAACTCTACAAAAATATGATGTAGAATGGTTGATTATGGCGGGTTGGATGCGAATTGCAACTAAAGTTTTAATAGATGCTTTTCCTAATCAAATCATTAATATCCATCCTAGTTTATTGCCTAGTTTTAAGGGGATAAAAGCAGTTGAAAAAGCTTTAAATGCAGGGGTAAAAATAACTGGTTGTACGGTACATTTAGTGGATGTAGAAGTCGATAATGGTCCGATTTTGATGCAGGCTGCTGTACCAATTTTTATTGATGATACACCGGAAACCATTCACGAGAGAATCCAAGTGCAAGAACATAAAATTATTGTGGCCGCTATTGCTCTTGCAGCATCAAAAAAGCAGGTTTTAAGTAGTAGTTAGAAATTCATAATCTAGCTCACGAAGAAAAGGATTAATCCAGATATAGAATCAATTTCAAAACCCACTTCCCTTTTTTTCAAGATTTAATCCAACTTCGGTCTTCTATATGGACGTTGTATGCAACGTCCATACCATTTATAATAAACATTTA
>JAKQYE010000263.1 GCA_023356605.1 Trichodesmium sp. MAG_R02
AGCTACTTGAATATGGCATTTACCTAACTCTTGTTTATGATAATTGGCGATCGCTACTTAATTATAACCGTGGACAGAAAAGATACCAAATGGGTTCTATATAGCCCATGACAATTTCGACGAACTTCACGCTTTGTCATGTGCGTTAGCCCAGCTTTGCGTTAGCAATCGCCTAACTATTTTCATTAAAATTCATTACTTTTTGTCTTAAGTCTAAACTGTAAGGCATAGTTCAAAATAGTTTCTAGCTGACTTATTAAATTTTGTCTATCGGTAAAAATACAGATATAAGAAGAACTCAAAAATTGCTTTCAACTATTAGGGTTTATATTATTTTGAACATCAATATTTTGTCAGTTGGGAATCATCCTGAATTTCATGTCTAAAAAAGTCGGAAAATGTAATTTTAAATTTTTACCAAATAATTAAGTTAGTGAATTTTCGGATTTTAAGGGGAGGTAGTTGTGAATTATTAATTATTGAAACTATGGATATTCAATATGTTTTATAATTTGCCGAACGCCAAGTTTTTAATCACACGGGAAAACACTTAGATGACTTACAAAAAACTATAATTTAAGGAGTCTTTCAGGGTAACAAATATGTAGATATAGCAGATAAAATCCTCTGTAGTGAAGGTTACGTTAGAGATAAAACTTCAGATTTATGGAAAGTATTATCAAATTTATCTGGTGAATAAATTAATAAATCAATTTTTTTTCTGTTCTAGAAAAATTACAATTTTCTGCCTATTCAGCAGTTTTTAATATTGCAAACTTAGGAGTTACTAATGATTTAAGTTTATGTAGCGATCGCCTCCCCTCTCCAGAAGATAAAACAAACGACAAAAAGAGAAACAGATTCGCAAACAAAAAATCAGAATATCGGGTTAGAACTTTACTGAATAAAAATATTAGAGAATCTCCTGAACTAGGGGAAATGTACAGTCGGGTTCAAGAAATTCAACCCTAGAAAGTTTGATATTACAAGAAAAAAGTCGTTTAATTGGTATATTAGGAATAAGTGGTCTTGACAAAAACACTTTATCACGACATCTGCTAGAAAAAATACAACATAATTTTGACTATGCCATTTGAAAAAATCTATATCATGCTCCCTTTTTATCAAGACTAACCGCGGAATTAGTTGGGATTGTTATATTTTGTGATAATAAGCATCTCAAAAAACAATGTCAGTATTATTTATCTGCCAAAAACTCAACTTTTGATTTTTCTCTGCCACTACTACAGCAGCTATATAATTGGGTTGAGGAATAAATTGATATAAATACCAATGGGATGCTTCTTCAATATCTCCATTGATACTAAAAAATTCTACTGGTTTTTCTGGGGTTACACAAATTTCCACTTTTTCGAGATTACCTGCTAGTCCATCTCCTGTTGCTTTTAAATAAGCTTCTTTGCAAGTCCATATTTTAAAAAATGTTTCTTGTTGTTTTTGAGGAGGAAGTTGACTCATAAGGTTGTATTCTCGAATAGAAAAAAAACGTTTGGCTAAGTTTTTAGCGTCATTCATTGGGCGGATATATTCTAAGTCAATACCTATTAAGTTAATTTTGGTAATGGCATATAAGGCTAAGTCTTGAGAGTGGGATAGGTTAAATAATATTGCAGTATTTGTTAAGTAGGGTTTGCCGCGATCGCTATAGGTAAATTGTAGTTTTTTTGGTTTAATGTTTAAGTAATGGCTGAGAATTTTTCTGAGTGTCCCTCTGGCAATTATAAAGCGATTTTTGTCTCTTTCAAAATAAAATTTGTTGGCTCTCTCTTTTTCGTCTGGCGATAATATTGTTGATAATTCCTCAATTTGACCAGATGATAATTTTAGGTTTGTGCTCCATATATGAACGTTATTTTCTAATAGTTCTATTTTTTTTTCTACCTGATAAGGAAACATTTATTTTTGGTATATCTTATTTTTTTTGTTGAATAAAGAGTCATGTGTGTAGGCGAGTAAACCCTATTATCTATTCAAAACACTACAGGTGATAACTAAATTCCACCCTTAATTATACTATATGAAGGTAATTTGTTTGAAGATATATTTAATATATTTCAGGACTTACGCAAAGACACTATATATAGCGCATGACAATTTTGACGAACTTCACACTTTGTCTCATGGGTTAGCCCAGCTTTGCGGAACGCAATCGCCTAACTATTTTTATTCAAAAACCCTTAGTTATTCAAGTTAAATAACCTTCATTTTAATTGAAGGATGTTTCAATTGGTCGGTTAGATCTTTTGATCAATTACCGTGGCTGTTCTTGATAAATACTTTTGTCTATTTTAGAAGCAAATCTTTTTAAAAGTTCCACACGCTCCATTGCACAAGCAATATGATTCTTTTGAATTACTCGCAGACGACACGCTCCACGCGTCCATTACCTGTCAATTGCTTAATTTCTAGATTGATATCTTCAATTTTCCATCGAGTTTGAATCTCAAACTCTACGTCATAAGCGCGATGATTTATTGAGGTCATTATTGTCGTTCTGTCAGCTCGATATTATATCCTAACTTATTATTAATTACTGTGTCATCAAAGATTAAATAAGCTTCTGTATCACCAAACAAATTCTTCTTTAACATTCCGCCATAAATCTTCTGAATTTAAGGACTCTGTTCTTAAATAGCGATTTATTGTATCATGGCTAATATTTTCGATTTGGATTTGCGACGTAGCGTTATTGTAAAATTTGTGTGAGATTTAAGTAAATATTGACGAGTTACAACAAAATTAAAATTTATATTTTGAACTAAAATGATCGTATCATTATTACCTAATAATCAAACATTTTTAGCAAATAAATTTAATATTTTGTAACCTTTTTCTTGAAGCTGCGCAAGTTTTTTGGTGCTTCACAAAATGTTGGGCAAAGATTCTGCTTTTAGCACATCAGGAAAAATTATTCTCACTTGTTATAGTTATTTTAATAAAGAATTGAGACAAGTATTTCTTGCTATAACTCGCGATTTTCATAGATATTACTTTTAATATTTATCCGAAAATAACTAATTTAAGTAATTGACAGTTCCCTAGTTTACAGTACGCTATATATAGAGTACCTGCGTAAGTCTTCATATTTATTAGTTGTCCTGATTGTTATTACTAAACATTTCTATTTGTTTATAACTACTATTTCCTATGAAGATACCTAAGACTATTATGCTTAATACTACCCAAATTTCATGTCTTTTACCCTGATTTTTGCGGAAGTCCTTGACTTTTTTTAACCTCTCAAGTATGGCATTAATCATAATCAGGACTTACGCAGTACCGCTATATATGGTGCCAAAAATTATCATTTTCAAGATATTGCAACTATACATGGTGTCGTTGCGTAAGTCCTAATAATGTATTGAAAATAAAAGTTAAGTGGCATTTTTTGATAAAATAAAAAAAAAAGAGCGATTTTATTTTTTTTGCGATCGTTGAGAATGAAAAAGCCCTGACCCCCTGAGGTGGCGGTTCTTTTTGGGTGCTTTACAAAATGTCAATCCAAGACTCTAATTTGAGCAGGTCAGGAAAAATTGTTTTCACTTGTTCTATTTTCTTTCTGCTGCGACTGTTTTTTGGAAGCTAAATAAAATAATGCTGTTTTTTTTCAGTAACTTCAGACTAAATGGTGCATAAGAAAAAATACTTAAGTCTTACCATCGCCAGAATTATAAGAAAAAATCTAATGCACTGTTTTAGCTATGTTGCTCGAGTAAACCTAATTTTTTTTGCGTTGAATAAGAGTCATGTGCATAGCTAAAAAAACCCTATCACCTATTTATAGTAATACAGAGGACCCCTAAAATCAATCCTCTTTCTTGAAGCGGCGCAACTTTTTTTGGTGCTCCACAAAATGTTGAGCAAAGATTCTGCTCTTAGCACATCAGGAAAAATTATTCTCACTTGTTATAGTTATTTTAATAAAGAATTGAGACAAGTATTTCTTCCTATAACTCGCGTTTCAGCAGCAAAAGTTTTCCATCTCTTTTTGAAATGACCATATCTTCTTTTCTCCTGCGACTGTTTTGCTGGAGCTTAAGAAAATGATGTTATTTTTTTCAGTAATTTCAGACTAAATGGTGCATAATAGGAAAAAATGCTTAAGCCTTACAATCACCAAAATTATAAGAAAAAATCTAACGTACTGCTTTAGCTGTATTGGTCCAGTGGACCTAGTTTTTTTTGCGTTGAATAAAAAGTCATGTGTATAGGCAAACAACCTTTGTAGTTTATTTATAATAACTACAGGCGATGGCTAAATCCCACAATCACCTCTTGAGGAGGCGCAACTTTTTTCTGCTACGACTATTTTGCTGGAGCTCAAGAAAATGGTTTGCGCTTTTTTCCCAGTAATTTCAGGCTAAATGGTGCATAAGAAAAAATGCTTAAGTCTTACCACCGCCAGAATTATAAGAAAAAATCTAATGCACTGTTTTAGCTATGTTGCTTGAGTAGACCTAATTTTTTGCGTTGAATAAAAAGTCATGTGTTAAGCTCGGCGACCCCCACTACCTATTTACAATACTACAGGCGACCTCTAAATTCAACCCTCACCTCTCGAGGAGGCGCAACTTTTTCTTGTGCCTCACAAAATGTTTAACCAAGATGCTGCTTTGAGCAGGCAAGGAAAAATTATTTTCACTTGTTATATCTTCTTTCTGCTGCGACTGTTTTGCTGAAGCTCAAGAAAATGATTTTTGTTTTTTTCCTAGTAGTTTCGTTAAACTAAGCAAGCTCACTTCCAGAATAATTCCTTTATAGAACCTGCTCGTCTTCAGAACCAGACGTGAGACTTTCACCTCCAAATCGGCTCCTCTCCTAAACATCCTTTTTCATAGGTACATCCTTAAAATTCCACTTTGAACCTAATGAGTTTTAAGGAAGTTTACTGCTTTCAAATCCTTGGCAGTCTTAAGTCCATGGCTATCTTCACCACGACTGGATGCTCTGTAAATTAACTTTCGCAACTTTAATACTCTAACTTCCATCTGTTTCTAGTTTGTGTCTTTCCATTTGATATTTAAGATTGACAGGCACCAGCGACGGTATTTTGTTTGAGCTCCCTAGCCACACTTAAAAATAGTCTAGGATTTCCTAAATTTCTTCTTAGTGTCTTGGCCAAGTTTATCACTATTCGCTACTTTACATTACGTCTAACAGTGAGTACGTCAGCTTTATAGCTTTTTACTCAATCCTACTCCTCCTAAAACCTAGAACCTTATGTGTAGACTTACCAAGAATTGCTTCCTAGTTTCTTATGACTACGATGTTCTAGGAGGGTTTTCTTGTTCCCTTATTCCTTTATTGCGACTGATTTAGCGGGGTAAAATCTCCCGGAGGGTTCTGTATGATTGCTGATAGTTACCAGCCCATATAATTATCCATTGACCCCCTGACCTTATGGCCCTACATTCCTTAGCTGTCTTTGGAATGGTCAACTTTAACGAGAGTTTAATTACCTTCGAGTTCGTCCGCGTATCAGTCTCTGCTAGCAAACTCACTCATTTGACAGTTAGAGCTTTGTCCGCATTTAAACCAGCTTTACGGATTGATGTTCAGTCTCTACTGTATGGTCTAAGCTGTTAACCCAACAACAAGGCAGTAGGAATTTCACCTACAAGGATATAAGAGTTTTCCATGGCCGATGTTTTACCATCATGTCTTGGTCTGGAAGGCTTGTTATACCTACTTTACAGTAGCTTTCAAGCCAACAAGTCGCACAGGCTAAATAGTCTTCAAAAATCAACTCCACGTTTTAATTCCACTCCATGATTAGCATAATGCTTATGGCAAAAAACTTCTGAATGAACACTAGCTAAATCAAAATAGTCAGGCGGATTAAGACAACGACCAGTAATAATTACTTCTGTATCTTTTGGTTTGCGTAATAAAGCCTCAACTATTGGCTTTACGGGCAATAACTCTAAATCTACAGTAGGATTAAGCTCATCCAAAATAATAGTCTTATACAAACCAGATGCAATAGCAGCTCTAGCTATTTCCCAACCTCTTTCTGCTTCAACAAAATCTATTTCTTTTTGTTGCCCACGCCAAACAATGGCATCCCCACCACAACGTTGATGATCTACTAAATTAGGATAACTTTGGCGCAAAGCAGCGATCGCTGCATCTTCTGTATAACCAATACCTCCTTTAAGCCATTGTATAATTAAAACTCTATGGGACTGGTCTTGACTAATACCCCGACCTATTGCTTGTAATGCTTTACCTAAAGCACTGGTAGATTTGCCTTTACCAGCACCAGTATAAATCTCAATCCCCGCTATACCATGAGTTTGAGTGGTGGAATGTTGATGAGGCTTCATTTCTGAATGTAAGTCAGCAATGTCTAACAAAGCTTGGGGAGCTGCACGACCTGTAGCGATAACTTCTAATTGTTCTGGTTTATTCTTGATGGTATGAATTACTTCATCTACTGGTAATAAACCTAAGTCCAGAACAGGGTTTAGTTCATCTAATACGACCACTGAGTAGAGGTCAGAAGCGATCGCTCCCTTGGCCACATCCCAACCACGTCGTGCTTCTTGATGGTCAAATTGAATAATTTCATCAGGGCCAAAATACTCAGAACGACCTGTACGTACTTGGTCTATAAGATGAGGAAAGCCTTTTTGTAATGCTTCTATGGCAGCATCTTCGTCATAGGAACGGTCAGGGCCTTTGAGAAATCTTAGTAGCAATACTCTAGTAGGAGAGTCAGAATGTATACCAAGGCCAATGGAACGTAATACTACTCCCAAAGCTGCTTGGGATTTACCTTTACTTGCTCCATCGTAAACATGAATTTGACCCACTATTCTTTCTGACATGAGTTGTGCAGTGCGTATACCAATGCCGTTTCTTCTCATAAGTAGTTTTCTTGGAGTTTGTGATTTTTGACTATTGACATCCTCCCCAGAGTAAAAGCAGGGTCCTCAGTGGGTTGACATTTGATTGGCTACTACACCCACCCTTGTTACTCCCCTATGACTAAGGGGATGGGGAGTGGGTTATGTTGAGCTCCACATCGATCAAGTGTCTCGGGCTGCCCGCCCGCGACTAATATGTTTACTGTAGAGTTGTTATTACGGTGGTGTTTAGCGCCACGGTTAAGACATTCCCACTCTCTCGGGTGAAAAGTCTAATTTCCTGCCTTTAAACCTACAGCACAAAAATACTTGGGATGTTGATTGGCAACAGTTAATTGCTCTAAAATTACGACCGTGTTTCTCAGAATGACCTTCACCCAAAGGTTCTAAGTTGTCACCAACCGTGTTTCAGATATAGCTCTGGATAGTTTGCAGTTTTTTACCATACTAGAATCATTCAACTTACGTTCCGCACGTCAAAATGTAGTATATAAGACTAGCTATTGAAAGCTTTGCTTGATAATAACTATAAAGTTTGTAAGTTAAAATACATATTACAGAAACTATTGATAGTTATTAGCAATAAGATAGGCTATAATGCACATTCTTCCTTAAGAATACACTTGTAGTATGCTTGAAGTGCGGAATGTGGGATTCAAAATTTCTTAATTCATTTTGTTAATGGTAATAAAGTATCTAGGACTATCCATACCAGAAAACTTAAGAGGTATCTATTACTAGATTCTTTGATAATGGTTACTGATCATGGAGCACCAGACAAACCTATTGACCAAACAGTCTTATAGTTGACAAACTTGAGCTAAATAGACTTCATGCTGACCAACTTTAAAACTCCCCTTTTTGACATCTTCCCCGACCTAAAGGCACGGGGAAACAACCGAGCCTTAGCCCCTCCGTGGGTTGACATCCCACAGGCTGCTGCCACTTTGACAGTAGTCTTATAATGGCCGACCTGTCCGTTTTTTGTCTCGGATGGCCCACCCGCGACTAATATATAGT
>JAKQYE010000264.1 GCA_023356605.1 Trichodesmium sp. MAG_R02
TAATTTTTTCTCTATTATCTACTCCTAATTTTTGATTAATTAGTTCCACTATTCCTATCTCATCAATTAACCCTGCAACTATTCCTAGGTGGTCAAGATTTTTAACTGTTATTTCTTCTATTAAAGACATTTTTTTGATACTCAATAAGGATGGAATCATCAGTTTTATGATCTCACTTGAAGTGACTAAAGACCATAAGTAATTATACGTAAATTAAATAGATATTCTCTTGTAACCTCTTGTAATACAATTATATTGTGCGGAATGTGGGTTTAAACATGGCTTCAATTCCCATTCTCTGGCTATATATTTTTTTAATCTTTTCAGGAGATGATAAATTGGAGAGAATATACCATTTGTCTAGAACAGATTTTTGACGTAATTAATGTTTTTTATACACGAGTAAATTATATGTTTTTACCTTCAATATTTTGGTTATTTTTTGGTTCAATAATAGTTTAGTTTCACCGACATTTACTTTTAATTCCGAGAGTTGACAATATTTTTTACCTCGTTTAATCATCGTCGATTTTTTTTGTCTAAAAACAAAATATACATCTTGTTTCTGATATTTTTTCAACCAGTGAGATAGAAAAATACTATGGAATTCTCTATCTGCTGTTATTATGATTCTCTGGCCTTTTAATAATCTTATAATTGGACGAATTACTACTTTTTATTCGGTTAAATTGCTAGCTCCTTTATGAGTTAAAATTTTCCAATATAATGGTATTGCTCTCTTTTTCCAAGCTAAAATAATCATTAATCTATTAGTATTTTGCCACTGAGTTCTATCTAAAATCAATACTAATTCTGAGGAAATACTAAATAAATGTTCTATATTTTTTTTAACTAAAGAAAACCAAAATAAAGGTAAGCTAAACTATTTTAAAGTTAAAAATCTTTGTATATGCTTTCGCTTACTTTCTAATTTTATTGGTAGGGGAAAATAATTACTTAATTTTGATATCTGTACAGTTTTATGTACTGAGACTCACGTATAATAATATTTGTAATGTTATTACTTAAGATGGACTCAAGATGATGCTTAATATGGTCTTGATAAAAGCATAATATATTCACTTTTATTTATTTTTCTTGATAATTACTAACCCTTTTTTATCATATTTTTAACTATTTCTAAAACTTTTTAAATAAATAAATAATCAACTCAGATGGTGGACAAAAGTGAAATGGACATGGGGGAACCGCCTCCTTTGGGGATATGACGAGAGCATGGATAATGAGCTGCAAAATGTCTTTAACCTCTGTGTTGCTAATGGCATAACTTTATTTGATACGGGTGACTCCTACGGGACTGGTAGATTAAGATGACAATACTGTTGTACAATAGTTGAAAATGGAAACTAACCAAAAACTTACTTTTCCCAAAATGGGTTGTGGCACATGGGCATGGGGGAACCGCCTCCTTTGGGGATATGACGAGAACATGGATAATGAGCTGCAAAATGTCTTTAACCTCTGTGTTGCTAATGGCATAACTTTATTTGATACGGGTGACTCCTACGGGACTGGTAGATTAAACGGACGTAGTGAAATGCTGTTGGGACAATTTTCTCAAGGATATAGGGGGGCCAATCAAGATAATATTTGTATTGCTACAAAACTTGCTGCTTATCCCTGGAGATGGAGTCGGCAAGCAATGATTTTAGCTTGTACAGCATCTGCTCAACGTCTTGGTAAAAATGTTGATTTGGTACAGATGCACTGGTCTACTGCTAATTATTTTCCCTGGCAAGAATGGGGACTGTTGGATGGTTTAGCTGATTTGTATGAACAAGGGAAAGTTAAGGGGATAGGGTTATCGAACTATGGACCGAAACGACTGAAGAAAGTTTATAAAAAGTTTAGCGATCGCGGTGTTCCTATTAGTAGTTTACAGGTTCAATATTCTCTGTTATCAACCTACCCAGTTACAGAATTGGGAGTCAAAGAAGTTTGTGATGAATTGGGAATTAAATTAATTGCGTATAGTCCTTTAGCATTGGGGATATTAACAGGAAAATATTCTGAGAAAGGTTCTTCTGCTCCGGGGATTCGAGGTATTTTATTTCGGCAAATATTACCGGGTATTCGTCCATTATTATCATGTTTAGAAGCTGTGTCAAAATCAAGAAATAAAACTATGTCGCAAGTAGCAATTAACTGGTGTATTTCTAAAGGTACAATTCCTATTCCGGGAGCTAAAAATCAAGCTCAAGCAGAACAAAATATTGGTGCTTTGGGTTGGGAATTAGACTCTGGTGAAGTTGCAGAATTAGATCAGGCTGCTGCTAGTACAAACAAGAAAATGGTACAAAATATTTTTCAGACTCAGTAAAGTTTTTCTGAGAATAATAAATAATGATAGAAACTATTTAGAGATATTTTTTTGAAGCATTCAGCTGTCAGCTATCAGCTATAAACTAGAAGGATGAATTAGTTTCCAAGAAGAATTAAAAGTTCGATGGGAAAAAGATTATCAGCCCAACTTATAGTTATTCCGAATAAGAGTGGGATACTTTTTCAGCTAAAACCTTTTCACAGCAAAAAGATTTTGTCTCAATCTAAATCAGAATGACTATAGTAATTTATACAGGACTTATAGCAGTCGAAGCATAGGTTAAGACATCTATCTCGGTTGTATGAGCCAATCCGGAATAGAGAAAGCGTCCTAAGCTTTTGTTCAATTCCTATACGCAAAGAAACCGGGTTTCTACAGTATAGTTATTTTAAATAAGGATGAGATACTATTTGGCACAATAATTACGAATAATTTCCAAATCGAGTAGACCACAGTAGGGAGCTTCCCAGGAAAGTCCTTATAAGGTTTTGGTTGTGACGATGTGGTTTGTCAATCTCAAAAGCGCTGTAAACGACAAATTGATTGTATGCCTCCCTTGAAAAAAACTCTTCTAAATTCTGAATTCTAAAACTAGGCTTTAAATCTTTCCTTTGCAGACTCAAATGCTTCCTGCATCACCCCCTGAATTTTTTGTGGATCTGGCTTTTTCCCTCCCATCAAATCTCCAAAATAAACACAAGCACTTTCTCCTAACGCCCAAGTATAAGTTGCGGCCCAAGAGGCAGCGATCGCGCTCCCAAACCCTGGTAAAAATTTAATCAACTCTCGCCCTACTGCTTGAGCTACAAAACCGCCACCAATAGTACTAACAACCCCTCCAGCTTGGGATGGAGAGATTGTTTGCCCATACAAATTTCCCAATAAACCCACCATTGACACTTGCAATGCTGTCAATACTGGCATTGTAGCAAAAGGCAAAGGTACTGCTGCTGCCGTAGCTGCCATAATAGTAAATGATAAAATGTAACGCCTCCCCACATCTCGGTAAATATTCCCCAGTTGTTTACTGGCTTGTTCATCTAATAATTGATAAATTGTTCGTGCTTCTACTTCTGGGAGTAGTTCTGCTAAACTATCTCTAAATACTTCTAAACCATAAAATACGGGATTATAACCATCCTCTTCCAGGGTAAAGTCGAGCAACACAGAGCTATTATATAATTGGCTAAAATCTTCCTGAATAGCAGCCAAAGCGCGGTGAAGTTCCTCATATTCTGGAGGATATTCTGGATGGTTATCAGTGGGGTTAGGATAAACTTCGTGCAGACAAGTCACTGCTAACAAACAAGGAATCTTTGGATATTTCTGTTGCAACTGTTGTGCTACTTGTCGTAAAGTATCCGTGGCAAAGTCATTAATTTTTACGGTCAAAATCAAGATTCTGGCGCGCTGGCTTTCCTGCTGTAACTCTGCCAAAAGTTCCTCAATAATAACTGGAGTTTCCTGCTTCACATCTCCTAACCCTACAGTATCAGTAAAAATTAACAATGGCAAATCATTAGAAGGATAGGCATAACGTTCGGTGTGTTGTGTATGGGGGCGAAAACCCTGACCGACTATTTCTTTTGAAACCCCTGTTAAGCCTCTTACTATGGAACTTTTGCCTGTTTGCGGTTTACCTATTAATATGGCTTCAGTGGTAGGAAGTTCGGCGCGCACTTTGACTAATATTTCTGCAACTTGAGCTTCATCTACAGTGAACCATTGCATTATTGTTTGCGCTGCTCTACCCACAGGTAAAAGTTTTTTTAGACGGTTGCTGGTATTATGCCAAATGCTAGTCATAGGATTTTGCCGAGAGTCTGTTTTTGCATTTTCAGTCTCTTGGGCGGACTGTTCAGAATTAGCTGCCAGGAATTCAGTATCATGTTGTTCAGTCATTTCATCAGTTATTATTGAAGCTTGTAGTAGGGATTTAGCCTTAAGATAGATATGGCTTTTCCCCAACTACAAAAAAACTTTTTTATTACTTATTATCCAGACATTATATTATATCATATCTTGTTGAATAGTTATTATTAAACCTGATAGTATGCAGCAATTCTCATTTTGGAAAAAAAAGGGGACTTAGTTCTCTGGCAAATTAAGAGAACTCATCTCAAAATAGATCTATTTTGGATAAAATAATTGTGGTGTAACAGTTTGATTATCTAGATTGGGGACAGTATAGTACTACATGAAAAAAAATCTGTTAATATTTCTCTATCACAATTAATTAACTTTCTTAAAGAACAATTAAATAATCTTCCTGATTACAGCATTTTTCATGTCGGTCGACCACAGTAGGGACGCCCTTATGCAAGGTCCCTAGAAGGTTTTGGTTATGGCGATGTAGTTTTTCATTTTGAGAAGCTCCGCAAAGAACAGGAAGTAATAAAAGATATTAACAGGACTTACCCAGGCAAACTGAGAAACCCGGTTTTTCCTAGATATTTATGTGTTAAAAAATAATGATTGACTGTTGAAACCGGGTTTATTTGCGTAAGTCCTGATTAAATTAATGATGTAGTTGTTGCTACATTTTCGGTCTTTTTTACTCAGTGTCTTTCAAAAATATAGATTTTACAGCAGTTTTCATGTTGGTAGACCACAGTAGGGAAGTTGCATGCAGCGTCCCTACAAGGTTTTGGTTATGATGATGTAGTTCATCAATTTGAAAACCGCTATAATTATGTTGTAACTCGTCAATTTGAAATATCTTCAGGACTTACGCACGGGCACTACATCCTGTGAGGGGGAATGCCAGAAAAACCCTACATCTGGCGTTTTAAAGGTTGATTTGCGTAAGTCCTAATCTTTTACAGGACTTACGCAGTGCTGCTATATATAGTGTATTTTTGATAATTATCTTAGAGATTTACACTACATTTAGTGCCTTTTCGTAAGTCTTGTTTTAATTAAACGGGACTTACCCAGGCAAACTGAGAAACCTAGTTTCTCGTAGATATTTATGTGTTAAAAACAATGATTTACTGTTGAAACCGGGTTTATTTGCGTAAGTCCTGATTAGACATCTCCAAAATAAAAATTAAGGTATAATTGTTATGAAAAATTTGTAAAAACTATATACTAAAAACTAATGACTTGACTCTGGGAACCTGCGATCGCGAATGCTAGTCTAAGTCCATAAACTCCCTCTCCGGGACTAATTCCCCCCAACCCTTTGTCACAGGCGGATAATACCACTAGCTCTGTGCCCAGCAAATTCAATCCTGTGGCTTCCGGCGGCTGGATTATTTGGTGCTGTTTGTAGATTCTGTATACCTTCCTTTTTACCTTTGAGAATAGCAGGTATTACAGCAGTTTTTATGTTGGTCGACCACTGTAGGGACGCCCTTATGCAACGTCCCTACAAGGCTTTGGTTATGGCGATGTAGTTCATCAATTTGAAAAGCGCTGTATGGTATGCAACGGTCTTTTATTTCCTTCAAGTTCATTAGGATGGTCTTTCTCTAAAATGAATCCAGATCCGCGATTATGAAAAATGATACCATATTTTTGAGAACATTGCCCAGAACCAAATGAATTGAAAGTTGAAAAAATTAAAGATATAGCATTTCCATCTTTATCTGCAGCAGATATCAAAAATGTATCTTTCTGCTTTTAATAAAAATAATTTATACCCCTTTCATCTATTAGTTTGTTGATAGATATTTGTTCAGAAATTTCTGCCAAAAAAGCTTCCTCTAAAAAAAGTGTTCTTTGATTTGAGAAAACTTAGGATTCCCAATCAGAGGATTTCTTGCAGCATATGCTAGCTTTGCTATTTCTGCTTCTAAGTGTATTCTGTTGGCAGAGTTCGGAGGATATTCTTTAATATTGCAAATCTCCATTAACTTCCGGATCATAATAGCAGTGATGCCTTGTTCGTTAGGAGGAAGCTGAAATAATTGATTTCCACCTTGAAAATTGGAGAAAATTGGCTCTACGTATTCAGTGGTCTAGTATTCTACTGGTATATAAATTTTCATACCTGAAGGAAACTGAAAAATAATTAAATTACCTGATATTCTCCACGATCCGTAATATCTTTTCAGAGAAGATTCTAGAATTGCATCACCACTTCTACCTTGATAAATTCTAAATGTATTATATGAATTTGATGTACCAATTTCGTGAATACTTCCATGCTTATTGAACTTAGTACTTAATACACATGATTGGTATCTGCTTCCATTAGGATTTATTATTTCTGTTTTACCATATCTACAATACACTTGAGATAAACTTGGTTTAGCTATTGTAAATAATGACAAAGAGATAAGAATTTGTACAATTATAATCCCAAGTTTTTGATTAAGTAATCTAATCAAAAGTTTCATCATAGTAACCCTATAACAAATTAGTTTTCAGTAAATGTCAGTTCACTGACACAAATTTGGCAGTAGTCTTATGCTGGGCTCAATGTCCGTTTTTTGTCTCAGATTGCCCACCCGCGACTAATATATTTCTTGTGAATTAAAAAATATTATAACCGACATTCCGTATTTCATCAAAAAATTTGGAAGTAAAAGCCTTGTATTTATTTATAAATTATGATTTTAAGATAATCAAGACTGTATTTATGCCTGGTCAAAAAAAGGGAAAAAAGTTTATTGTGAGCAAGAAGGAAAACCAGGTAAAAGAGAAAATTTAGTAGCCGGGAAAAGAAAAAAGAAAAAGATTTAATATAGCAATCCGCGCATAGGTTGCGACAAGTCAAAAAGTAAATAAAACTTTTAAAACTTTTACCTATTCTCTGTTCTCTATTTCCTGTCTCCTATAAAGCAGTAGGATTTTTACCACAAAAAAATAGGATTGCTATAGCACCAATTATATTTAAAGGAACCCTAAATGCAGTGGGATTTGAACAATGGTTAGCTCAACATTTATTACCATCATTAAAAAATCCCAGTGTACTAATTATGGATAATTCACCAATTCATAGAAAAAACGTTATTAGAGAATTAGTAGAAGCAGGAGGTTACCAATTACTATTTTGGCCAAAATACTCTCCTAATTTAAACGACATAGAACATGATTTTAGTGCATTAAAAAGAGCTAGAATGTATTCATATATCAATACATATATTGATGAATTTATTCGTAGTTATTGTGCTAAACAGTATATCATTCTTATTTAAAATAACTATAACTATCTCTAACACCATAAAGTATGTAAAAAATCACCATCTGGGGGATTAGGCGATATATCCTTATTTTACCTTTTGGTATAACTGGCAGTTGGATATTCAGTTATTGTAATTGACGAGATACAGTACTATGGAAAGGTAGCTGGCAAATCTAAGTCCATAAATTGAAATATAGATTCCACGAAACCTTCGGTTTGGCATCCGGCCAGACCAAACATGGATTGTATAATTACTATAAATTCAATGGCTGTGTCACTGTACCTATTATATGCCCCCCCTACGTCCAGTTTTTGTCTGATTAAGCCACTCCTAAATCACTTCCGGAGTTAGCCAAAAAGTTATACTTCCTCGCTGTTTTAAGGAAGCATGATACTC
>JAKQYE010000265.1 GCA_023356605.1 Trichodesmium sp. MAG_R02
TTATTGATTCACTCATTACTGTTACTGTACCTCACTATCCTCGAAAGTGCTGTAAATAGGTGATACCAGTTATGCCAATGACAGCAAGGAATTCCCACCGTAGTAGATTCTACAGGGGTCAAAATTTACACCATAGGGGAATGGCAAACAAGGAGTCACTCTGCAGGTCAACGTAGAACATAGCATAAATTACATCTAGGTGTGAAATGTTGCTATGGGAAAGATTCTCACAGCACATACTACAACTAATAAAGTTAGCGACGACCAAGTACGAGGGTAATCTAAATCAAAGTTCGTGAAAATGATTAGGTATTATAGATATATTCATATTCATCAGGAATAATATTTATGTCAACTACTACTACCACTCCACGAGTAAGTGTAATTATACCCGTATATAATTGTGATTACTATATCAGTCAAGCTATAGAAAGTATTTTAGCCCAAACCTATCAATCTTATGAAATTATTGTCATTGATGATGGTTCCACAGACAACACCCGCAAGGCCATAGAACCTTATATGGAGAAGATCCATTATGTATATCAAGAAAATCAAGGGGTTTCAGCTGCCAGAAATCATGGCATTGATTTGGCGCAGGGAGAATTAATCGCTTTTTTGGATGCAGATGATTTTTTCCTACCAGATAAACTGACTGATCAAGTAAGAATATTTGACACCCAACCAAATTTAGGAATTGTTCACAGCGGGTGGCGCAGAGTAAATCAGCAGGGTGAAACTATCAAGAATGAGACACCTTGGGATTACGTACCTAAGTTGAATTTAGAGGGATGGTTGCGGTGGAAACCAATTGGCACAATGGGCACTTTGATGTTTCGACGGGATTGGCTGCAAGAGGTAGGAAGTTTTGAGGTAGGATTAAGTCAGGCTGAGGATGTAGACTTAATATTGCGTTTAACTATAAGGGGTTGTGAGGCTGAATGGTTACGACAGTGTACTGTTTGTTATCGTCAACATGAGCGGAATACCATACGGGATGGGGTTTCTCAGGCAAAATCTATTAATTTGGTTTTAGATAAGTTTTTTGCCTCTGAGTCTCTACCCTTGGAGATTAAGTTATTGGAAAAACAGGTGCGCTACAATACTTTGGTCTGGAGTTCATGGTATTTGTACTATACGGGTTTTTATTCTGAAATGGTAGAGTATTTACAAAAGTCTTGGCAATATACTCCTTTTTTACCTGCAGGAACGGTGATTAATTGGATTGAAAGTTTTACAGGATTTTCTGAGAATATGGGGAATGATTTGGATGCTGATAAATTGGCGAAAACTTATGAATGGCAACATTTGATGGGTTGGGTGATTAGTAATAGTGGGGCTAACTACTGAAGCCAAATAATTGGAAAAAAGTTGAGTTCAGGACTTACGCAGGTACGCCATATATAGCGTACTGTCAACTAGGGAATTGTCAATTACTTAAATTAGTTTTTTTCGGATAGATATTACTTTTAATATCTATTAAAATAAGGTTACAAATTGTTAAATTAATTTGCTAAAAATCTTTAATTATTAGACAATAATGACATGATTATATTAGTCAGGACTTACGCAAAGACACTATAAGTAGTGTTAAAATCTGAATATATAGCAAAAAATACGCTATATATAGGGGTACTGCGTAAGTCCTAATTAGTTTCAAAAAAACATGAATTTTAATTTTGTTGTAACTCGTCAATATTTACTTAAATATCACACAAACTTTACAATAACCCTCCTTAGCGAACCATCTGGAAAATATTAGCCATGATACAATAAACCGTTATTCAAGTCAAATTTAGTCACACCAATAATTTAACTTTTGCCCTCTGCCTTCTGCTTGGGTGCCTTCTATTTATAGCAGTTATTCTTCACCTCTACTAAAGAGATCTTGGGTCAAGATACGTTGGAGATATATTTGAGCAACTTGATCGTTTGGATTCAGTTTTAAGCATTCTGCAAACAGTCCCCTTGACGCCAATGATTTACCAGACTTGTAAAGCAATATAGCTTCTTTAAACTGTTGTAGGGTATTTAATTTACCTTCCTTAACTACAGGTGGATCAGCATCAAAAACTTCATAAATAGTTACTTTTTGTGATTTACCTTTGACTTGTACCGTATCTATGGAGCGAATAGCGTAGTCCTGTACTTGTGTCAGTCGTGCAAAAGTCTGCTGTGTAATCAACAAAGACACCCCATAATTTTTAGTCAATCTTTCCACCCGAGAAGCCAAATTTACAGCATCACTAATCACAGTACCATCCATACGATTTGTCCCACCGACAGTACCCAACATTAGAAGACCAGTATTAATACCTATACTGATGTTAATAGGAGCGGAATTAGCACGATCTTGGTTATATTGGTTAAGTCGCCTTAGCATAGAAATTCCGGCTTTCACTGCATTATCTGCATCTCCGGAAAATAAAGCCATTATTGAATCGCCAATGTACTTGTCGATAAAACCTTGATTCTCTAAAATTGCTGGCTCCATCCTTGATAAAAAAGAATTAATAAAGTAAAAATTATCCTCAGGAGTCATAGCTTCCGAAATTGTAGTAAAATTACGAACATCGGAAAATAAAATTGACATTTCTAATTGTACTTGATCTCCCAACTCTACATCAAGAATGGTTTTTTTATCCAATAATTCCAGAAACTGCCTAGGAACAAAGCGCTCGTAAGCCATATTAAGTTGAAATAGTTCGTTAGTAAAACGTTTGTGAGCAACTTCAGCTTTTTTCCGTTCTGTAATATCTATAAAAGTATTAATAGCATAAATAATCTTTCCTTGTTGATCATAAACAGGGGAAGAAAAAATTTCCAGAGGAATTACCCGATCCCCTTTGCGAACATAAACATCTTCCGTTGTCAAACTTTCCCCTTGTAAAGCTCTGATCATAGGTAGCTCGTATGATGGGTATTCCTGATTTGTGCTGATTTTATAGAGCTGATAAGTTGATGCAATTTGTTCTGATGTGAGATCTGATATTACTTCCTTACCCAATAATTCCTTGGCAACTTGGTTAAAGTAGTGGGGATGACCGGAAGCATCTATAATTGCCACACCTACTGGCAAAGCATCCAGAAATTGAGCAAACCTCCTTTCTTTTTCCATGACTTGTGAATAAAGTATTGAATTATCAATAGAGATAGCAGCTTGAGCAGACAGTATATTTAAAAGTTCAACTCGTTTTGAAGTAAATACACCTGTGGTTAAATTATTCTCTAAATAAATAATTCCCCTTAATTGACCTTGATTAACTAAAGGAGTACAGAGAATAGATTTACTTTTGTTAGCCTTAATGTAAGAATCATTAATAAATTGACCTTCAGAAACTGCCTCATTTAGTACCACATATTCTTGAGTATGAATAACATAATTAATGATGCTATTAGGTAAAATTGGAGTGAAATTATCATGTTCCTTTGATTCTATTGGGATTGATGGTAAGATGATGACTTCTTCGTTATCTATATTTCCTTGAGCTTCAAGGACCCAATTATCTTCATTCTTTAAAATGAGAAAACCTTTTTGTGCCCCTACGGTTTCAATTACAATTTTCATTAGGTTTTTTAGTAGCTTTTCTAATTTTATTTCACGAGAAATTGCTTGAGAGGCTTTTATAATAGTAGTTAAGTCAAGAACTTCTCCATCATTTTCCGTTATAGAGGTAGTTCTACTTACTCCTGTCGATTTAGCTTTATCCATTACTCCCAATAAATACTGAGAATATTCTGATTCTAACTGTTTTACTTTTGCTATGGCTCCCCATTGACTGTAGCAGTCATGTGCTTCTATCATGTGAATAGAAGCAAGTTTTTTCTTGTCCCAGTCAATATAAAATTTAGCTGCCAATTCATTCGCTAGAGCTTCTTCTTGAAGGTACTTATTTTCTTTAGCTCCTGATATCGCTCTCTCATATAGCTCAATTGCTTCTTCTTTGTTTCCCAAGATTCGCCATTTTTCAGCCTCTACTAAATCAACTTTATGTTGGTAATTCATCGGAGCAGACTCTGCCCATCGTTGTTGCAGTTGCTTTTGATTTTCTGCCACCCGTTGCAGAACCTCTGACATCTCGTTTTTGGCTTCACTCAAACTTGCTAAAGCAATCAAAGAATCATAAAAATAAAACACTGGTTGAATAATAAGTCCTGAAGAAGTAACAAGAACATACTTCCTAATTTCTGCTACATAGTTTTGAATAAATTCAATTTCTTCAAACAGATAACACAGCATCATCTTATACAAGTAAAATGATGATAATCCTAAAAAGTCATCAATAGAAACCATTTGAGAAATCAATTCAGCTTCTTGGTCAACATTTTGAGATAAAATAGTTGGATATTTAGCAATTCCGAGTAAGTTTAATGTTGACTGCCAACAACTGCGACACCAATTAGCTGCTAACGATTGATTCAATTTTACTAACTCGTTAAAGTAAGTGTAAGCTGCCCTTTCCAAAGAAGCAAGGGATTGACTGCACCAAAAAGATTGTAAACAAAAGCCATAAGCATTGTAACCAGCAAATTCTAAGTTCCCCACTTCTAAACTTATTCCATAACTTTCTTGCAAAGGAGAGATTGTTTCTTTGATGTGAGACTTATAATGTAGGATAAATAACGCCACAACAAGCATTACCAATGGCTTGAGCGTCTTTAAATCCAGTTTAGATACTATCTGTAGTGCTAGTTTACCAAACTTTACCCCCAAATTAGGATTTTGCAACCTGTTACAAGCAATCAGACCATAACAGGAATAAGCAAAAGCTGAAGCTTCAGCTTTTCCATATCGAATAGACAGCTTAGCTAACAAAGCAACTAATAAATAAAAGAACAAATATCCAGAAAGGTAAGTAGCTGACATAATGCTATTGGCAATCTTCACAATAGGAATTTTTGCTGTATCCTTCATAGTTGGCAGGTCAACCAACTTTTCTATTTCTTGATCGCTCATCAATATTTCTATCTCCGATAGTGCCTGTTGAACATCATTCTGTGTAGGTATTTCCGGAAAACTCACCCCTAATTGTTCTAAAAATTGTTTAGCAATATCAATAGCTTCTGTCCCTAAATTTCTCCCATTATATGATTGTATTTCAATCCGATAAATATTCATTTTTTCTGATAAAGAGCGGGTATTGGCAATCACTATCTCAGTCAACTGTTCCATGACCTCAAAATCATCAGATAAAGCAGCTAGTTCTATCCCCAACTCATAGAATTCTAAAGTAATTTCATATTGTTGCGACCAAGCATTTTCCCCCAACAAAGCCAATCCAATATTAGTATATTCACGAGCTGTTTGATAAGCATTAGCAGCTCTAGCTTTGCGACAGGCAAGTAAGTTGAGTTGAGCTAACTCCTCGGCCTCAGTTTGTTCGGTAATTAAAGTTATTCCATAGTTTAGTTGATTGACGAGTTCAAAAATATTTTCCTCCTTGGTTTCTGGAGGCATATTTTGTAATAGCAGTTTGCCGATATGATAATGAGTCTTGTTTTTTTTGTTATCGGGAATTAGAGCATAAGCAGCTTGCTGAATGGGATCATTACTGAATTTAAAAGATTGAATCAGAAGATTTTCATCCGATTTGGACTTGGGTAAAATCAAGTTGTAGTTAAGACAAATTTGTAACGAGTAAAAAATTTCTTTGGCAGATTTCGTTTCCGCCCAAGTGAGAGTTTGTAAGTCAAATTCTGCTCCCAAACAAGCAGCAATAGATAAAACGTCTCGGCTTAATTTAGGTAATTTTTGCAGCTGACTCGCAATCAATTCCACAACATTTTCCGTAAATGTTCTATCATTTATCCCTTCTATATCATATTGCCAAACTCTTAATCTATGATTAGAATCTAGTAATTCTTCCATATATAATACCTCAAAAAAATTATTAACAAATAAAAGATGACCTGCTGTTTTTGCCATAACTAACGAGGCTAAATCACAAATTTTTTCTCGATTTTGCTTCAAGGTATCACCTATTAGACAAGCAATTTTATATATAGGTAATTTTTTGAAATTAATTTGGTTAATTTCAGCCTGGTTTGACTTCAGCTTTTTGAGAAAAATAGCCAAAGTATGATTTATCGAAACTTCATTATCGCGGCCAGCTCCTAAAAGTAAAATATATTTGGTTGTTCCTGTTACTAATAGTCTTTCAATCAGCGTCAAAGTTGCTAAATATGCAATGGAATAATCTATTGCTCGATTTATTATACCTGTTTTTTCAGGAGATATATAAGCTAAAGTTCCTTCTAGTTGATTAGGGGAAATAATTGTTGTAAATTCTTTGGATAAACAAGTAGAAATGCCAAAATCAATGATTTTTAGTTGTTTCGTTTGGAAATTATAGATAATGTTAGAAGGATTAATATTTCTGTGAATGACATTAGCTTGATGAATTGTTGCTAGACCTTCAGTTATTTTAATAGCAATATTTATAAAGTCTTCTAAGTTTAATTGACTCTGGGATAATAATAACTTGAAAAATCGAGGGCCAAAATCTTCTAAAACCATGACTAAAGTATTTTTATACCGTTGTAAGTCATAAGCTTTAATAATACTCTCTTCATTAAAAGAACAAGCAATTTTATATTCTTGTTTATAACGGTTGACCTCCGAAGGAGTCGGATAGTTTTCTTTCAAGATTTTCAAAATAATAGGTCTATCATACGGTATTGTGGCAGCTCGATAAACTAACGAATTATCACTTTCGTATGTTTTTTCCAGTAATTGATAGTGATTATTATTGAGAATTATCATGTTTTTGACCAAGTAATATTTTCAGGACTTAGGCAAGGATAATACATATACAGTAATCCTATTTTATTCGTGGCAAAAATCCAACTGCTTTTTAGGGAAAAGGGAATAGAGAATAGGTAAGAGTTTGAAAAGTTTTATTTACTTTTTGATTTGTCGCAACCTATGCGCGGACTGCTATAGTGCTTCTCAGAAAAAGAACGAAAGCCTCCTGAGAACTATTCAAAGGGCACTAAAAAATCTCAGATAAAAAAATAGATATAGAATAAATCAGGACTTACGAAGGCAAACTCCGCAAACCCGGTTTCTCATAGATATTTATGTGTTAAAAACAATTATTTACTGTCTTAACCGGGTTTTTTGCGTAAGTCCTGTAAATGCTAGAATGTCCTATCAAATTACTGCATCCACTCGATCATACGAAAAAATTTGGACTTAGCCTAAGTTATAAATGTATCTACCATAAAACGAGACTTTTTTTCGCCCTCCTGAACTAGAACTAATCTAAAACCCCACATTCCGCATTTCTTAATATTAAATCGATAATTTTTATTAATATATCGCCCCAAATGCTCTCCCTGAAAGCCTTATAGCTATAGGTATTTATTTTCACTATTATAAATAATTGTAACTTATTTTCTCATAAAAAATTAGTTATTGATAAAATTTATTAAAATTGAATTCTAGAATGAAGATTTTTCCTATAAGTCTCTTTGAAAATGTAAATATACATAAAGATATATGAAGATCTGCGGAATATCGGTAAAACCGTTCTCCTTTGATCGACATTTGGTATTATTCCTAAAAGTTGGACTTTAGGATTTTTGTCAGTAATGCTGATACTCTAATTATTATGGTTTATTTTAGAGAATAAGGACGTTGTATGCAGTATCAATTATTAGTAGCAATTACAGTATAACTACAGAGTCTTCTTATTTCTACAGGACTTACGCAAAGGCGCTATATATAGTGCATGACAATTTTGATGAACCTATCCCACTAATAATATGCGATTAATCCAAATATGTATAGTGGCGATCGCTAAAAAAGCATCAAAGCAAGC
This sequence comes from Trichodesmium sp. MAG_R02, assembly GCA_023356605.1. Lineage (GTDB taxonomy): Bacteria > Cyanobacteriota > Cyanobacteriia > Cyanobacteriales > Microcoleaceae > Trichodesmium. The sequence goes on from JAKQYE010000265.1 coordinate 7,824, forward strand.
AGAAATACGTTCCCATCGTACAACTAGACGACGATATTTACGT
>JAKQYE010000266.1 GCA_023356605.1 Trichodesmium sp. MAG_R02
GGTTATTTGACTTGAGAAACTAAAGGTTTTTGAATAAAAATAGTTAGGCGATCGCACGTGACTATAGTGAAGTTCGTCGAAATTGTCATGCGCTATATATGGTGTCTTTGCGTAAGTCCTGAGTAATAATAAAGGCTATAATCTACCTTCTTCGTTAAAAATACCCTTGTAGTATACTTGAAGTGCGGAAAGTGGGTTATATGTACAGGACTTACCCACGGGCACTACATGAGCGTGAGGACGAATGCCATTCGCCCCTACATATGGTGTTTTAAAGGTTAATTTGCGTAAGTCCTGATTAATTTATTGTAGATAGCTATCTGTATTATTTTTCCTTGTTTTTGAATATTTACTCCTTCTTCCCTCTTTAAGAAACCAATTTTCTAATCCAACCATTAACAGTAAACCGACTATGTTCAAATGCTTTAGAAGGGCAAAGTACAGGCATTACTTCATGTCGGCAACGGCTGTTAAAAAAGACAATTGAATTATTAACAGGTGTAATAGTCTTATAATTCTGATGAGTTATTGCTCCACCACCTTTCAATTCAGTATCATAAATTTTCAGTTCACCTCCAGAAAAAGCTTTAGGTTCTTGATAAAAATAATAAACATAACTAATTTCTCGATTTGCAGTTTTTTCGCTACCCGCATCGTTATGAATTTTGTAATAGCATCCATCATTATGTGCCGTTAGTTGCACTTCAATTTCTGATATCTGAAAGGGATGAAACTTTAGTTGAGTTAATATTTCTGGGAATGTTTCTAGTATTTTGCTTTGAATAAGTTCTGATAATTCAGGAAAATATCGTGAAAATAGTACGTAAGATTGCCGATATTTATCAGCTTTAGTTGTTGTAGTTGATTCAATATATTTGTCTTTGTTTTGAATTGCTTCCTCTATAGATTTTTGATTATTTTCAGGCAATAAAAAATTTTTAATTTCCACATAATCAGCAGGTAAAAATTTAGACTTTGCTTGTGTTTTTTGTGGTGCTTCTGCAAACCAATTTGTTCCTAAATTATTTTTCTTGAGTTCATTTAGTTGTTGTTGAGCTTCGGATAATAATGTAGCTGGTGAATGATTATTGTGTTGAGATAAAAGACCTGTCATTTCTATAATTTTTAGGGCTACTGTTGCTCGTTCTTGTGCAGGAAGCTCTTGATTTCTAAGAATTTCCTCCAAAGTATCAATTGACTGGAGCAGTAGTTTATTTACTCTTTCTGTGGCCACCATATTGTGATGATTAAAATTACTATTTTTATTGATTTTTGGTTCTGGGTGCATAATAAAACTTGATAATTTACTAGAGGTTTGATAATGCTTAATATTTATAGTTTATCTTATAATAGTTTTTCAATAGGTTTGATAATGCTTAACATTTATAGTTTATCTTATAATAGTTTCCCAAGTTGCAGGATACAATATTGCTAGTTTTAAGAAGTAGGAAGTAAGGAATATAGAAATTACGATAAGAAACAAATAAAAAACATTTAGTCCTTTTTGATTCTCCCCTCTTCTTTTTTCCTTGAAACCCTATATAATTATGATTGAAATCTAATTTTTAATATTTATGCCCAAAAAACTTGTACTAATGGATCATGACGGTGCTGTAGATGATTTTCTCTCCACTGTTTTACTAATGACTATGGAAAATGTTCAACCTTTAGGAGTAATTGTAACCCCTGCTGATTGTTATATTGAACCGGCAATTAGTGCTACTCGAAAAATTTTAGATTTAATGGGGCGTTCTGATGTTCCGGTAGCAGAAAGTACAGTGCGTGGTGTTAATCCTTTTCCGGTTTTATTTAGAAGAGATTCTTTTGCGGTTGACCATTTTCCAATTCTAAATGAGAAAGAAAATATCCATACTATTTTAGTTTCTGAACCTGGTCAAAATTTCATGGTAAGAGTTTTAAAATCTGCACCGGAACCTGTAACATTAATGGTGACTGGTCCTTTAACAACTGTTGCTACAGCTTTAGATATTGCTCCAGAAATTCAGTCAAAAGTTCAAGAAATTGTGTGGATGGGTGGTGCATTGAATGTAGGGGGGAATGTAAGTAAAGATATGGAACCTGGTCAAGATATGTCTGCTGAATGGAATGCTTATTGGGACCCATTTGCGATTGAAAGGGTTTGGAAAACTAAAATTCCTATTGTACTGTGCCCATTAGATATTACTAATAATGTCCCCCTAACTTCTGAATTTTCTCACAAATTAGGCAGACAAAGAAAGTATCCTATTTCTGATTTTGCCGGACAATGTTATGCATTAGCGATTTCTCAGGATTATTATTTTTGGGATATTTTAGCAACTTCTTACTTAGCACATCCAGAATTTTATCAACTCAAAGAATGGGAAACTGTAGTTGTCACAAAAGGTATTAGTAAAGGTCGGATAAAAGTAGAAAATGGTGGGCGCAAAATTATGGCAATGGAAAAGGTTGATAAAGAGAGTTTTTACAGTTATATTCTCCAACAATGGGCACGGTAGAACTAATTAATAGTTAATAATAATTACAATTATCTTGAAGATATTTTTGAATAAATTTAAGAAGTTATTTACAGCAAATTCTAGATCAATCTGGTGTAGCACTACAAAAAGGTGTTAGGACATTGATATAATTGAAGTTCTTTATAAACAATAGTTTTGACTTGAGCTGATAGCTGAATACTTAAAGCTTAAAGCTTAAAGTTATATAATACTTTGAAGGTAGTTAAAATATGAACTATGAACTTTCTGAAATTAGCCGTTTATTAGATATCATGCCTGCTTCTGGTCGGATGATGACAAAAATAGTGGGAAAAGCAGACCAAACTACAATTGTTCAAACGACGTTTCCTGTACCTTGGAAAAATGATCGGGTCATATATTTAAATTTTGATTTATGGATGAATTTACCAAAAGGACAAAGAGATTTAGTGATGCTACGAACTGTGAATTGGTTATGTGAAATTAAATGGTTTAAGCTTAGTATAAATCAAGGTATTTTTGGAGTTGGGTTAGTAGGAATAATTTCTCAATTAACAGAAGCAGATGTACTTGGAATCTTAGTTGCTGGTTGTTTAACCGCAATTGGTTCAATGAGAATTTGGCAAAATAACCATAGCACAGAAGTAGAATTAGCAGCAGATGAAATGGCAATTCGTATGGCAACTAGACGGGGTTATAAAACACCTGAAGCAGCTAATCATTTATTGCAAGGAATTGAAAGTGTTGCCAAAATTGAAGGGCGGAATAATTTTAATTTTACTGAGTTGATTAGAACTCAAAATTTAAGGGCGATCGCTGGTTTATCTCCAGTAGGTGTGCCAGAAAAAGTGAGGAAAGAATAATTTTACTGGGAGCATCATGCTCCCTCGGGAGTCGGCAGTTTCACAAGGATAGTCTTTTATAGGGATAATACTATTTCTCAAAAACTTTTCTACATTTCCCAATAGCAAGGAACCAACCTTTAGCCTCTCCGGAGGAGCTAGGGCTGTTTCAAAGTCTTACTCAAAGCTGTATTGCCTCTTTTGAAGTTATAACCATGAGCCCTCACATATTTACATATTACTATTATAGCCCCACGCAAACATGTTAGGACATTTTCATATGGCTCCAATGCTTATTCCCTATCCCTTTACAACGTAATTTTTTTGTCCTAACCAAAATACGTAGTGCTATATCAGGACTTACGCAGTGCCTCCATATATAGTGCATTTTTGACAATAAATTCAGATATTTACACTACAAGTAGTGCCTTTACGTAAGTCCTGTATATCTTTAAATGTAGTAAAAATTTCAACCCACATATATTATATTAGTAACAATTTGTATTATAAAAACATACAAGTGTACGTTGCTATACTGGATGCTAAAAAGTTTTTTGATTCATAATGAAGATTCCAGCTTGTTGAGGTATGCCAATGGGGGCAGGATGCCCGCATTGGGAACATTGAACTTTTAATATCTGTACTTCAGAATTTGCTGTAAGGAATAGGGATAAAATATGATCTACAAATACTGGACCTTGAGTATTGCACTGAAAAGCTCCTGTGCAGAAAATCACCGAAGTTAATAAATCCTCATTCCTAACTGATAACTGATAACTGATAACTGATTAGTAACCAACTACTTTAATAATTCTTTCTTTTACGGCCAACTTCAACAAGCGGTCCCCATGATCATCGTGCCCATAAACTTTTACCCCATCAGCAATCATTCCAAAGACCCTACCATCAGTTGTCAACATCTGAACCAGAATATCTGAACCACTAACAACTATCCCTGCCAAAGTATCATCTTGTCTAGCAAATTGAAAAACATTTTGACCAATACCGCCACGATTAGCTGCTCGCAAAGCAGCAACAGAAATTTGCTTACCATAACTATGTTGAGAAACTAACAATAAATTGCCTCCTCTCTCCAAAGTCAAACAACCAACCAACTCTTCTTGTTTCCTTAACCTAGTTGCTTGAGCACCTTGAGCAGCACGCCCCATTAATGGTAATTGTTGGTCATCTATATCTAATTTTAATAATCGCCCACCAGAAGTTGCCAAAACCACTTGTTCTCCAATTTGACCCAAATTAACATAACGTAATTCATCATCTTCTTTAAGTTTAATTAGTGTCACGCCACGACTTGTTAGCTCACTCAAATTAGACAAAGATAAACGTTTAATCTTGCCATTTTGAGTCAACATGATTAAGTCTTTATTCTCCCCTACTTCATTTAAAATAAATTGAGCGACAATAATCTCTCTACGAGCATCAGTAACTTCTTTTGTTGCTGATGGGGGTAGTAAAGTCACTAAAGGCACTCCTTTATTTTCATTTCGTACTGTCGAACGGTTAGAAACAGAAGGAATATCATTTACTTTCAGAGGGTATGCTTTACCAGTACGAGTTAATAATACTAAAGTTTTGTCAGTAGTTACCTCAATTATATTAGTAGTAAAATCATCACTATTTTCCATAGTAACATGAGATTTTTGATCAATTTTATGTTTCTCAAATCCTTTAGCAGGAAGTCGTCTGACATATCCTCGGTGACTAAATTCTACTACAACTCTTTCTGTGGGTGGCGGAGCAGCTTCCAAAGTCAAAATTTGCGATTCAACTTTTGTATTTTTTGATTGTCTAACCCTACCTTTGGTTTGTCTATCTGTTTCTTTATTGTCTGTTTCTAAATTGATTTTCTGTTGAGAAATAGATGCAAAATTATATGAATTTTTTGATTCTACTTTTTCAATAATTCGAGTCCGTCTAGGGTCGTTATATTTACGCTTTAGGGTTCGCAATTCTTTTTTAAGAGTCTTGAGAAGTTGATGGCGATCGCTCAATAAATCCTCTAACTCTCGTATTTTAGCCATTAGTTGCTCGAATTCATCTTCTAACTTTTGTTTTTCCAAACCCGTCAGTCTCCGCATTGGCATTGCTAGAAGAGCATCAGCTTGATTTTCACTTAAACCCAAACTTTCTTGGAAGCTAACTTTAGCAGTACTACCATCTGGTGCATTTCTAAGAATATCAATTACTGTATCCAATTGTGTTAAAGCAGTGAGCAAACCTGCGACAATATGACATCTAGCCTGAGCTATTTCTAACTCATGAGTGTAGTGACGGTTTAGAGTTTGTTCCCTAAAACTGAGAAATTCTTGTAAAAGTGTTCGCAAAGATAATTGCCGTGGTTGTCCATCAACCAAAGCTAGCATAATCGCACCAAATTTAGAAAGTAAGTCAGTATGCTGGTAGAGATGGTGGAGTACAACACTAGCTTCAGCTTCACGTTTAAGCTCGATCACAACCCTAATACCAGAACGATCGCTCTCATCCCGCAAATCAGCAATACCTTCTATCTTGCCGGTATTAACTAAGTCTGCGGTTTTTTCGATCCAACCTGCTTTATTAACTTGGAAAGGTAACTCTGTGACCACAATAGCTGTTTTCATACGTCGTCCACGACCTGTGGGAATTTGCTCAATAGTTGCCACACCTCTAATAGAGATACTACCTCTACCCTTAGTATAAGTATCAATAATTCCGCCTGTGCTGACAATTTCTCCTCCAGTGGGAAAGTCAGGCCCAGGAATTAATTGAAATAATTTTTGATCGGAAATATTAGGATTATCAATTAAGGCAATGAGGCCATCCACAATCTCACCTAAATTATGTGGTGGAACATTAGTCGCCATCCCTACAGCAATCCCAGAAGAACCATTTAGTAATAAAAATGGTAGTTTTGCAGGTAAGACTTTAGGTTCTTGTTGAGAAGCATCAAAGTTGTTTGTAAAATCAACTATAGCTTCACCAATTTGGGTCAGTAAACCTTCATGGCCAATTAATGCCAAGCGACTTTCTGTATAACGCATGGCAGCGGCAGGGTCATTGTCAATGGATCCAAAATTACCGTGGCCATCAAGCAATGGATAACGAGTAGAAAAATTTTGAATCATTCGCACCATAGCATCATAAACAGCTTGATCGCCGTGAGGATGATATTTTCCGAGAACATCTCCAACTACCCTGGCACATTTGCGAAATGGTCTATCTGGAGTGAGACCAAGTTCGTGCATGGCATATATTATTCGGCGATGAACTGGTTTTTGTCCATCTCTTACATCTGGCAAAGCTCGGCCAACAATCACACTCATGGCGTATTCAAGATATGATTGTTGCATTTCTATATGGAGTGATGTAGTAATAACTTTTCCGGAAATTAAATTTAATTGTTTGGCCATGAGTTAGTATTTTAAGATAGGGAATAAGAAGAGGATATGAAACAGGGAGGGAATAGGGAACAAGAAATAGAAATTAGTATTAAACTATACCTCACCATCCTAAAAATTCCTGTGTCATAGTTAGCTTGAAAAAGTTTTGGGTAATTTTTAGTGAAGTTCAGGCTCAAATTAAAATGACTAAGTTGTTAGATTTTGAAATAAATAGGGGTTGAAATATAATTAGATCAGCATACAATGAAACCAGTAAATGGAATAAATTTTCTCATATCTTTAGAAAAATTATTAACACAGTTATCAGTTATTAAGATATTTTTGAAAAAATTTAGTTGAAAAGTTAAAACTTTTGATATTATTTTTTTATTGGTTCTATTGTTTGCATTATTCCTTTTACATAACCTCGGCAAATATTATATTAAGTATAGGAATATGCAATAATACATTGTTTGTCAATGAAACGCAAAGAAAAACGAAGATAGGGAATAGGGAATGTAAAAAATAGTAACTAACATAGCTAAAATCATTGGATTCTAGTTAATTATAGAAAAATCTATTTATGTTTATCCAACTTATTATGCTGCCTCTTGCAGATTGACTCTGCTCACCCGAACTCTGGTATCAGCTCTCTTCATGATTAATTTGCCAGACTGCTTTTTTTAGCATATGGTACAGTATTCACCTACAAACATTTAATTACACTTATCCAAAAATGCCGATTTTGAAAGGGCGGTGTAAGGATTTGATAACCTTTTCTGGAGATATCTACTGATTACTAACTACTGACCTCCTTGTTCCAAAATTACCAAGCCAGTGCTCTAAAGCTCAACTGGTTTTTTAAGACTAGGTAGAGCAAAATATCTGCTATGATAACTAAAATTTAACTAAAACTATATTTAGCTATAGTATAGCAATCCTAAATTAAAGGCAAGTTCAATAGTTTCAAGTACTTTTGAGGATAGTAAGATATATAGCAATCAGGAATGAGATGTGAGAAAATAATATATAGCAATCAGGAATGAGATGTGAGAAAATAATATAGAAGTTAGTGGAGACAAATATGAAAGAATTAGATACTTTTATGGAACCT
>JAKQYE010000267.1 GCA_023356605.1 Trichodesmium sp. MAG_R02
ACAGGACTTACGCAAAGAGGCTAATTATAGTGTAAATATACATACCAAGCACTATATCTAGTAACGGTTAACGGCCCTTAACTCCTACAGATGGTGTATATTCTCATATTTTGCGTAAGTCCTGATCAAAAAACTTTTTCCCATACAGCAGTTTTAATGTTGGTAGACCACAGTAGGGACATTGCATGCAAGGTCCCTACAAGGTTTTGGTTATAATGATGTAGTTCATCAATTTGAAAACCGCTATAAGTACCAATTCCATCTTCCTGCCTCTCTCTGAGAGTCTCCTGCTAAAATCCTCTAAAGTGTAAGTATTCAACCGGATATGATATAACAGGACTTAGGCACCAACAGCTATTTATAGGTTTAATAACCCTTAGTCCCTAGAGATAGGGTATTATCTAGAAATTAGGGTAAGTCCTGTCAACTGTTTGTCAACCTTAAAAACAATTTTTAAATGCTACTATAATAAACGGTAGTGGTGCATAGTAATAGTGAAACAGATCGGGGGGTGACAATTTTTCAGCATAGGGATCAAGGTAAAAACTCAAGAGGAAGGTACTGATGTAGAAAAAATACTTCCGCTCACCCCACCTATCTCCCCATTCCCCCATGACCCTATCCCCATTTTACTCAAAAACCATTACTATGCAAGACTACCAAATAAACTGATACTTGACTTGAAATAGAACTAAACTAAATGTTAGATTTGATTTCTGCTAATTTTTCTGATTTCTTAAAAAATATAGATGCTATCATTTTTTATAGTATTGGAGGAGACCAAAGTATACCAATTATTGTACTCTGGCTAATTAGTGGTGGTCTCTTTTTTACTATCCGAATGCAGTTTATTAATCTTCGAGCCTTTAAACATGCTGTAGATGTTATTTTGGGCAAATACGATAACCCCAATGAGGAAGGGGAAGTTTCCCATTTTGAAGCTCTCGCTACTGCCCTATCTGGTACCGTAGGGCTAGGAAATATTGCTGGAGTTTCTATTGCTATTAGTTTAGGAGGACCGGGTGCAGCTTTTTGGATGACCATCGCAGGTTTTTTAGGTATGAGTACCAAATTTATGGAGTGTACCCTGGCTCAAAAATATCGCATTTTTAATTCCAATGGTACAGTTGTCGGAGGGCCGATGTATTACCTTTCAATAGGCTTGGCCGATATAGGGCAAAAAAAATTAGGCCAGACTTTAGCAGTAATGTTCGCATCTTTCAATATTTTGGCGACATTAGGTAGTTCAAGTATATTTCAGTCTAATCAATCTCAAGTGGTCATTGCTAATATTTTACCATTTATTGCCGAAAAAACTTGGATATATGGATTAGTTCTAGTATTAATAGTGGGATTAGTGATTATTGGAGGTATCCAACGTATTGCTGCGGTAGCTGCCACTATCGTACCTACAATGTGTGGCATCTACTTTATAGCGGGTTTATGGGTGATTTTATCTAACTTTACGGCTATTCCTAGTGCCTTAACTAGCATTCTTCATGGCGCTTTTGTCCCCCAAGCTATGGTAGGTGGTTTTGCTGGATCCCTAGTACAAGGGTTCCGTCGCGCTGCTTTTTCTAACGAAGCAGGGTTGGGTGTAGCAGCGATCGCTCATGCTGCAGCAAAAACTAATGAACCTATTCGGGAAGGTATTGTCGCATTACTAGAACCATTTATTGATACTATCATCATCTGTAATATGACTGCTTTAGTAGTTATTATTACTGGAGCTTACAATAATCCAGAATTTGCTAATTTTGGTGGTTCTGAACTTACTTTAGCTGCTTTTACTTCTGTTATTCCCTGGTTTCCTTCTATTTTGACACTATGTATATTTTTATTTGCCTTGTCTACTATAATTTCTAGCAGTTATTATGGTCAAGTTTGCTGGCAATATTTATTTGGAGACGGCGGTGTAATTATATATAAAATCTTATTCTTAATAAGTGTTTTTTTTGGTACAGTTGCTAAACCAGAAGCAGTAATTGAATTTGCTGATGCTATGAAAATAGCTCTCGCTTTTCCTAGTTTGCTCGGCGCTTATTTCCTCTGTAATAAAGTCGCAACTGACCTAGAAAATTATATGAAACGTTTACAAACAGGAGAAATAATTTCAGAAAATTAATATTTTTAGTTTTTATTGTTCAGGACGAATCAAATCTCAAAAAGCAAAGGTTTAATATTATTTATCCATACCTTTCTGAGAAATAGTGTAGTACTAATTCAATCAATTTTTGCTACAAATATTTAGGCTACCACTTAGGAGTCAGAATAAATAAGTTAATACGTCTTTTAAATGAGTATTAGCTTACATAAAACTGATCATCTTTTCGATGTTGGACTTTTAATTCGGATCTACTGAAAAAGTCTTTTTAAGAAGTAGAGGAGTAGGTAAGGACGTTACATAAGGGCTTCCCCACATAATAATGGAGAATATACCCACCCCTAACCCCTTCCAGGACCCACCCCTAACCCCTTCCATGGGAGAAAAGGTCGGTAGTCAGATATAGAACCCCTGTAGGTATCTTTTGAGGGAAAGGTTATACTAAATAGCGATCGCCAACTAGTATGAGAAAATGCCTTATTCTAGCAGTTTAACAGACAAATAATGGGTCCTGATTGAACTACTACACCTTCTTTGAAGTCTAGTTGTCCAGACAGTTCTTCATGGCTTAGGAGATCGGAATTTATATTCACAGGATTGTTTCGTTATTTAAACATATTCAATTCATAATTTAGGGATTCTGTCAACTACTTTCTGAAGAGGAATTACATGAGCTGAGTTATATTTAATTATGATTACTATAAGCCTTATTTATATTAATTTCAGGACATGAGTTGGGATTTACACAAAATAAATATAAATTCTTAATTACCCTTATAAATCCATTTTTATAGTGTTAATGTAATTCCATTTCCTAGACTGAAATTTAGGCTTGTTTTTACCATAAAATGTCTCAGTACTTCAAGCAATAATTATCATTAGTATAAAATCAGGGTGATCGCTACTACATCATATTTATTTTGAATTCAATAAATATTTGCTACAAATTTGGAGGGAATTTTTTAGAAGTCAGAGCTCATAAATCAGGAGTCAGAATAAATTGCTTCAATACCATTTTTAGGTCAGAAATTATCTTTTGTAAACTCTTTTTCTTGTCCTTACTATTCATAACAATCTTTTTTTCAAATTGGTATGAAACAAGAAACTTCTAAAACTTTGGTTTGAGAAGCTCCCTTTATAATCTCGGGTTTAAGGGAATAGAACTTCACAAAACGATTAACTTCAGATTTTATTAAAGGTTGATACCTATTTTAATCAAGCTCAAAATTTTGAGCTGATAGCTTGTTTTCTAAAGGATTTAATAATCATTTTCTATAAGTTTCAACTTGTTTAATTTGAGAGTAACTATAACCCCCAAGATAAGCTCTAATTTTCCGATAAATAAATACCTGACGATAGAAAATTAGCTTTTTTCCCACTGGGGATAAATATCAGTAAAAATCTACATCTAACCAGAATGTTTTTAATATATTTGGAATTATTCAGGACTTACGCAAAAAAACCGGTTCATACAGTAAATCATCGTTTTTAACACGTAAATATCTAGGAAAAACCGGGTTTGCGGAGTTTGCCTTCGTAAGTCCTGTTATTATTATAAATCAGTTTTGGAAATTTTCTTAATTCATAAATTACATAAAAAGTTGGGTCCCAAAATTATATTTTGGCCCGGAACCCCGTCAAATACAATATTATACCAAGGGTAAAAAAAAATGCTTGACTTAGGTAAAATCTTAATTATAAGGCCTTACCAAAATGGTTAAACTCTTGAGTGCTATCATATATAATAACGTTCCGTATAGCTTAGGTGGAAGTCGAGTTCCGGAAGGCGGGACAAAAATTGGCCCTGTACTGGGGTATCTGGAGGAACACCGGGATTACGATGGCCTAACCATCTACATAGAGTTGTTATCCAAATCTATAGCATCTAGGGCAAAGGGCCTATCTCAAACGTTCCGCTAAAGAGATATCCAATCCAGTAATGTGGCCGTCAAATGTTAGCTAAAGAAGGTCATTTATCTTATGTCCATGACATCACGGAGTTTGCAAAAGCTCCTCCGGGAGAATATATCAGGGAAGAAACCCCTCAGTGTTGACCCAGAACAGGCCCGAGAGTTGGCGGAAGACTTGTTGGCCAGAATTGAGCCTCTCGCTGGCGCCCAGCGGAATGATAACTGTTACCATTACAGTCGTTTCAAAGTGGGATCAAGCGTAGATTCGCCCCCCACAAACGCCATCTGCTGTTGTATTCTACTCGAAGAATCAAGCGATCGCTGGTATCGAGATCACATCCATTTACATTTGCTCAGGAGTCCGGAGCAAGAGCTCTGGGTAGACATAGGATCCCAGCGTTCACCAGCCCCCATTTCAGACATTGGTGAGGTAGTTGCCCTAGCCCAAGCATTTTTGCAGCGGGTTGAACAGCAAAAAGCCCAGGCGACCAAGCGCCAAAAACAGAAAGACTTGAAAATGCAAGCTATCTTGGCTCAGGTGCGTAAAATTGCCAAGGAAGATGGATTTGACTTTGCCACCGAAGTCGATAGTGTTAAGATTAAGCTGATTATTCGTCTATCTGACCAAGACTACTTTGCTATTTTGATTCCTTTTAACCGGTTCAAGGAGGTGCTACCCAACTTGCGCAATGCAATTCAGGCCCTTCGTGAGACTTACGACAGTGGTGTTCGCTTTAAAACTAATCTCAAGGGAGGCTATCGCCGTTCTGACTGGGTTCGTCATCAGGATTTGTAGTTAAATAATCAGGACTTACGGAAAGGCACTAACTGTAGTGTAAATATCTAAAATAATTATCACAAATACACTATATATAGCGGTACTGCCTAAGTCCTGATAATGATAAAAAATCAACAAATCAAGATACAGATGCACAAAAATCGTCCTAACATTAGTGCTTAGGCCGATATAAGAGTTATACAAAGGGTAGAGATGAACCCTAAATGTAGGGGCGAATGGTAATTCGCCCTCACTAGACATAAGGGATTTGACAGTTAAATAAAAATTAACTAGACTTGTTTAAACTTATACGTATATAGGGATATTGTAGCAGTATGAGTAACTTATTAAGTATACAAGAGGCTACCGATTTGAAGGGAGTATTGACTTAATCCTAGAATAACGATATAATAAATAATATATATAGGATTATGGAAAAATAATAGAATCAATTAATTAAAGATATCATGGGCAGTAGTTTCACCGACTCCAAATTGAATTCCTAATAGTTGAATATTTGTCAAATATGTTAAGGTTAAAATTATTTGTTTTGAGACAGATAATTTAGCTGGCCTACTGCTACCAGAAGCAATTATTCTAACTTTTTTATCCGTGGTTATTTCTCGCTTATTGTGTAAATTTTTTCTGCTTGTTTTAATAACTTTTCTACCTATTCATAATTGATACCTAATAAACGTTCAGACTTACGCAAATAAACCCGGTTAAGACAGTAAATCATTGTTTTTAACACATAAATATCTAGGAGAAACCGGGTTTCTCAGTTTGCCTGGGTAAGTCCTGCTCAAGTCTATTAGTCATAATTTGCCTACCAAAAATTACATTTTTTATTGCTCTATGACAATTTATTTATTTTTCGGAGATGTCTAAATAAAAAACTAGCTGAGATCATAGCCGACACACTCCATAAACTCACAACATAGTTAGCTAAAGGCTACAGCCACCTAAGTGATAGAAGATTTGAATGTAAGTGGAATGCTCAAAAACCATAAACTAGACCCACCCCTATTGCGCCCCTTCTACAGAGGGGATGGGGGTAAGTTGTGGTTTTTATGAGTTTAAGGCTCAGCTTATATGTAAGAATAGGTATGGAAGCACTTTAGTGAGAGCAGATAGATTTTATCCAAATTATCAAATCTGTTCTTACTGTGGGCAGAAACAGAAAATGCCATTAAATAAGAGAACTTATGAATATGGCAACTGTGGTGTGAAGGCATACAAAGACTGTAATGCTGCGGTTAACCTGGAAAACTATGTACTAGCTTGAATTCCAAGGGATTTGAACCTAGGTCTAACGACAAGTTATAGACTGAAACACCGAAGCCAGATCCAAAGCTTATGCAGTTCCCCCTTAGGTAAGTTTTGGTAAGTTTAGTAGAACCGTTAATGGGTAATTCCTGAGGTAGAAGAAAATGATTCGTATTGATGCCCGTGAACTCTATCAAGTTCTGGAACTGACCCCACCGGAGCAAAATATCCTCCTGGTGGGCAAGCATGGTATTGGCAAGTCAGAAATTATTAGCCATTTCTACCGTCAGCGCCAGAACCTGCATGTAATCCCATTCTTTTTGGGTCAGATGAGCGATCCAGGAGATTTGATTGGCTTGTTGCATAAAGATGAGACAACGGGCCGTTCGGTTTTTTTACCCCCCTACTGGTGGCCCGAACCAGATCACGCGGTGGTGTTATTTCTCGACGAGCTTAACCGGGCCCGCCCGGAAATTTTGCAGGCGGTTCAAGACCTGACCCTCAACAAAACCTTGGCTGGTAAACCCCTACCCCCTGGCAGTATTGTAATTGCTGCGGTGAATGGGGGGGAAGAATATCAACTGACGGAGCTGGATCCAGCTCTGGTATCGCGCTTCAATCTCTACGAGTTTGTGCCGACGGTGGAAGATTGGCTACTCTGGGCTGCTGGGCAGGATATCGATTCACGGGTGCTGACATTTATCCAACAGCATCCGGAGTATCTTGATAGTGACAATGCTGATGCGGATGTGGCGATCGCTACTGCTGGCCTCATCAAAACTCCCGATCGCCGTGCTTGGGCCAAAGTATCGAATTTTGTTCGCAACCATACAGAGCTAGAAGGGATTCACTTCAAACTGATTGCTGGTATGGTGGGGAGTCGGGCCAGTATAGCCTTTCGCCAAAGCCTTGCCACCCAAAGGGGTCTGGGGCCTGAGCAACTCCTATTGCAATATTCTAAGTATTCCAGAAAGCTCAAAGACCTGGAAATTCAGGACTTTGCCAGTTTAAACGAACAGGTCTTGCTCTGGCTCAATACCGGACATTGCCCCGAAATAAAAGCGGATAATGCCCGCAAAAATCTGTTGAAATATCTCCAGTATCTCCGTAAGGCTAAACAACAGGAGGCGATCGCTCACTTTTCCTCTCTGGTTCAAGGTCCCAAATTTAGCGATGCTATGGGGTTTGTCGCTGAATCGATAGATCTGATTGACTTTTTATCGGAGTATTTGGAAAAGATTAAGGTTTGAGATCAGAATGAAACCGATCGCCTGTCACTGTATTACTCGGAGGGGGTTTTCAGTGATGAATCGCTTTTTTTAATTATGGCGTGCCAGGGATCGATGTCATTCAATTTGATCCTGAGATTAGAACTGACGTGATGACCTTCCATCGGTTCCGGCGGGAAGTCTAGTTACAGCGCTTTTCAAATTGATGAACTACATCGCCATAACCAAAGCCTTGTAGGGACGTTGCATGCAACGTCCCTACTTTTGTCTGCCGACATGAAAACTGCTGTAATAGGACGAGGCGGGACTAATTTTTGCCTTGTTTTGGTATATCTGGAGGAACACCGGGATTACGATAGTCTGATTATAACAACGTGGGCTGGTATGTTTACATGGAAAAAAATACTACTAACTTACATTCCCCACGTCAAAATGTAGTATCTCAGACATGATATTGAAAGCTTTGCCTGATAATAACTCTGAAGTTTGCAAGTAAAAGTACATATTAAAAAAAC
>JAKQYE010000268.1 GCA_023356605.1 Trichodesmium sp. MAG_R02
TAGAAACTATTTTGAACTATGCCTTACAGTTTAGACTTAAGACAAAAAGTAATAAATTTTGTAGAAAATGGCGGTACGATATAGTGTATCATTCTTATTTTAAATAGCTATAAGTTCCAGGCCAGCCAAAATAGATAAAAAAAGGGGTTAACCCGATTTTGGTTAACCCGCAAAATTGGGAATGCGCGAACAAATTACTTCTGGACTACCAATTTGACGTTAGCGTTTTGTAGACCACGTTGCTTAATAGCTGCTAAGGTTTTGTTAACCGCATACTTCTGATTAATGGAATTGATCAACTCAGTTTGATTGTGCTTCTTAGCAACACCCCATAGATCAGCGATTAGGTCAAAGGAACCATCGCCGTTGCGAGACCAGCCTAAATCATATTCGCCTTCGAGAACAGCAACAATATCGGAGCGCACACATTGGCCATTATACCCACGAACATCAGCATTCGTTTTCACTGTAACTCCCAAATCACATAGGGAAGCTTTTAAGATTTCAGAATCAGTTATCTTAGTACGTAGTGTGCTGAAGTGAGACATTTGGGTTTCCTCCTAGAATTTAAAATTAAAACAATTGAAACAGAAACAACAACGGTGTTTTATGGAACGGTACCACAACTAATAATAATCTATGTGGTTTTTTTAGGAACTGCTAGCAACTCTATCTAGTTTACTAGCCTTCACTCCTGTTTGGGCCAGGAGAAAGCTTTTAGAACTCCAGTCTTTGATACTCGGCGACTGAAGACGCAGCCGGCCGCGCACGTTGTCTAGCCCAATCCCTTAGAGCAGTAACTTGTTCTGTCATGGTCTTCGACAACGGTAGCGTAGATTTAATTGCGGCAATAATATCTAGCTGTGTAAATTCTCTACTTTGAGCAAATGCTTCATACATAGCAGCGATTATGGCTTGCTCTATTTCTGCACCTGAAAAGCCATCGGATACATTGGATAGCTGTTCGAGATCGAAGCGTTCAATATCTCGACGTCTTTTTATGAGGTGAATTTCAAAAATATTTTGGCGTTCTTCCTTATTTGGTAAATCTACAAAGAAAATTTCATCAAACCTACCTTTTCTCAGAAACTCTCCTGGCAGACGTTCTACCCGATTTGCAGTTGCCATAACAAATACTGGAGAAACTTTTTCCTGCATCCAAGTTAGGAATGAACCAAATATCCGACTAGAAGTACCTCCATCAGAGTCAGCTGAACCGGTACTACCTGCAAAAGCTTTATCTAACTCATCTATAAATAGAATAGCAGGTGAAATTGATTCGGCTGTTATGAGTGCATTACGTAAGTTAGCTTCTGACCTTCCTACCATTGAACCATCGTATACCCGCCCCATATCCAATCGTAATAAAGGTAGACCCCACAGACGGGATGTAGTTTTTGCTATTAGAGACTTGCCACATCCAGGTATTCCTAGAATTAACATTCCCTTCGGTTGAGGTAGTCCATACTCTCGGGCACTCTCTGTGAATGCATCTGAACGTTGCCTTAACCAATGCTTCAGTTCTTCTAGACCACCCACGGAATTTATTGTTTCGTCCTCCTCTATATACTCTAGTATACCATTGCGCCTGATGAGCTGTTTTTTCTCAGAAAGTACAATGTCAACTTCCTTTTCAGTTAGTCGTCCTGCCGCAACTTGGGCTTTACAATATACTTTTTCTGCTTCATCTTTTGTCAAACCTAAAGCTGCTTTCAGGAGTTTTTCTCTAATTTCGGTAGAAATACGACGGTTTCTAGTTTGCTCTAATTGCCGTGACAGAACTTGATTTAATTCCTTCATATCTGGCAGCGGAAAATCAAGGACAACTACCTCCTTTTCTAATTCTATGGGCACGTTCTGCACAGGAGACATTAATATAATTGTCTTGTTTGTACCTTTAAAACTAGCGATAGCATCTCTTAACCACCTAGTAACTGGTGGTGAATCAATAAAAGGATGTAAATCCTTAAATATATATATTCCAGCACCAGTGCTAGGATCTCGTTGCCTGATGACCCACTCTATAGCTGCCTCTGGCGAGACCGTACTATGTTGAGTTGTATTTTGGCTCTGATCGTACTCTGCAATACCGTGAGTCACTGTCCAAACAAATAGTCTGCGCTGTGGTTTTGTTTGAGCTAATGCTAAAATTGCCTGCTCTGACCGCCCTTCCTCAGAGGTTACGAGATAGATCAAAGGATATTTAGCTTCGATTAGAATCTTGAGTTCTTCTTTCATAGTCCTAGATCTAGTAAAGACGGTACAAAGTTTACAGTGGCTGAATTGATATTCTCTTGTCCCTGCCAGTCATGACTTTATGATAGCTTTATTATTGCTTCTTTAACCAGACATCAGATGTAGTTTTTCGCTACAACTGGACATTAGCAGGGAACTAACTCTTGTTCTCCCGGCTGAGCCTCAGACTTTTCTAATTCTGGGGCTTGCTTAACGGGGACACTCTTATCAGCCAATATATTTGGCTGATCTCTCATGGATACCAGTTCTCCTTCTCGGATTACAACTGAGCTTGCACACTTTGGACAACTATATACCCGGTGGGTTTGTCCATATTTTGAACTTAGGTTATCAATCACTTCTGGGTTTTCTAAATAGAAAAGGATAGCCCTTTCTGCTATTGATGACATTGGTTCCGAGTCAACTGCAGCTCTTATTTTAAGCTTACGATGGATTTCTGGTTGAATATATAGTGTAACTTTTTGCTTGTCTTGCATATGACAGTCAACTTGTTTACCCGGGTATGTATATTACATTAACGGTTATTTTCTGGAATGTCAAGCCGTTAAACCGCTTTAACTCTATTATTGTAATATTTATTTACATTTGAGCCAATAACTAATCACAAATAAAGGCTGTATTACTTGCCTTGTAAAACTTACAGACTTTTTGCTTAACTATGATTTATTCAAAGTAATAAATACAATTGAGCAAAAACTGAAAACCTTATACATATTTATAATGGTGTAATCGGATTTTAATAAAAACAGGACTTACGCAAATCAACCTTTAAAACACCATATGTAGGGGCAAATGGCATTTGTCCTCACGCTCATATAGTGCCCGTGCGTAAGTCCTGAAAAAAAAACTAATAGACTTGTCCCTAAATAAAACCGTGAAAGTGGCAAAACAAGATTCTGGTTTGACCCATCTACTTATGCTGTTATTAGGTAGAAATTCCAGAGTTCTACAGCAGTTAACACAAAGCGATAGCCTAAATCTTTAATGTGCAAACTGTAAAATGCTTTCACTGGGTGGTATCTCTTTACCCCTGATATAGTGGTTCCCATGATTCGCGGACACTACTTTTTTCTCTATTTAGTTGTTTCTCTTGCTGCGTCAATTCTTTTCCTTTCGGCTTTTTCTTGGGAATTTTTATGTTGATAAATTCCTTCTGTAGTCCTTGAACCCTAAATCTAAATGAATTGTCACTTCACACTTGACAAAATATGCCAATTTCTCTTCATCCAACTGCCGTTTGTCATGAACCTTACCCTCTCTAATTCGATAGGACTAGGACTCGTCGCTCCCGATCTGTGAGAATTAGATATTTACGGGTATCACCCTTTTTTTTACCTAAGTAATGCTCTTTCTGTTTCTGTTGGTATTGAGGACGTTGAATAGGTCGGTCTGTCCCATCAATCATTACTTCTGTGACAGATAGAAATCTAGTTATGAACTCCTCTATGCTTTCTAATTTACGTTCTAGCAAGGCCATTTTTTTGCCCAATGTCTTCTCCAGTAATAGTTGTAGTCTTAACATCCAACGGTGTGCTCGACTGCAGTGTTGGTCAAACAATAATCCGGCCACATCAAAGGTGGGGTAGCATTTAAAGTAGAACAATATGAAAAATAGCTTGTGTTTAGGCTCTAACAATCAGGCTTTTCGTCCTCCTCCTATGGCCCGTAGTCGTTGTTTTTGCATTGTGGCGATCGCTTCCAAATTAAGTTGGACACAAAAAGCTTCGAATAATTCATCGAATGCCTTACGGTAATGTCCAGTCAATACCCTTAATAGGCGGTCTTCTTTTAGCACCCGATTGATATCTAACATTGTCCCATTTCCAACACCCTACTCAATCTTACTTTACCTTATAAAGCGACAACTCTAATATAAGCAGGACTTACGTATTGCTTCTATATATGGTGTATTTTTGATAATCCTGATCCGACATTTACACTACAATTAGTGTCTTTGCGTAAGTCCTGATAAGTAAAGTTGAGGTATTTGATATATTCATAGTATTTTCCGTTATCGTATATAGCAATCCTATTTTATTCGTGGCAAATATCCCACTGCTTTTTAGGAAACAGGGAAAAGGGAATAGAGAATAGGTAAGAGTTTGAAAAGTTTTATTTACTTTTTGATTTGTCGCAACCTATGCGCGGACTGCTATAGCAATGCTAAATAGGTCATAACAGATATAATAATAATATAGTTGTTTTAACGGTAGTCCTGTAGATGTAGTGATATTCATAAGTAAACCCCTTTTACTGTCAGGAGTCTAACTGCAAAAATCACTACTTGTACACCACTACCGTTTTAACTTAGACAGGACTTACGCAAAAGAACTACTTGTAGTGTAAATATCTGAATTTGTTGCCAAAGATACACTATATATAGCGGTACTGCGTAAGTCCTGTTAGATTGATACAAGTATTTCATGCTGTAAGTAAGTTTCAGCAGAAAAAGTTTTCCACTCTTTTTTTAAATGACTATAATAATAAAATATCGAGTCAGAAGAAAAAAAATGAATATTTTAGATGAACTAGAAGATTTTATAAATCAAACATGCATAGTCAAAAGAAATAAAAAGAGCCAAGGCATGTCAAAATGTAACTCAGCAGTTTTATTAGTAAATGAAAAAATCAAGCAATGTTTCATGTCGTAGAAAGTTTAAAACTTTAATATTAAAGTCACACAAGGTTACTTAAAAGCGGTCAAAAAAGAGCAAGTAATTGAGTGGATGAAGTTGCAAAGTTACCTAAGATTATCAAATTTACGAAAATATTTAAATAAGCAATATATAGAAACCTCTAACTTGTTAGTTAAAATAGTCAAGGAAAGTGAAAAATCGAAAAAAAAAGATGAAAAAGCTCAGACTTGGGGTTGGCCTCCTAAATTAACTATTGAAAATTAAGTAAAAGTCGATAAAAATGTTGAAGTATTCTGTCTGTCTGCTGATTCATTATCTTTAACTTTCCTCATCGTTGATAACTCAATTCACCAAAGCCAAAGCTAAATCTGGTCTGTCTGTAATTAATGCAAATACTCCTTGCTCGACAATTTCAGCCATTAATTTTTCATCATTAACTGTCCAAACATAGATCTTCTTATTAATCAGTTTCATACGCCACACAAAACCTAATTTTATTAATTGATAATTAGGGGAAACAAAATCAGCCTTAGTTGTAAATAAACGAAATTCTGGAAAAAATTCTGATAATCGAGTAGCAATTAAATTTTGTGGATTACTAAGGCCTAATAACAACCCAGTTGTGATTTTATTATCAGTTTTTTTTACAGCAATAATAGCAGCATCAATAAAAGATTTAATTACATAGTCTGGATAATCTAAATATTTTTTGATTAAATTAACTATCTCCAATTCATAGCCGGCTTCTTTCAATTCAATATCAAGTTTTATTTTCCCTCGACACAACTTCAGCACATCTTCTACTAATGGCACATTAAAACCTTTTTGCCGTGAAATATCTAAAAGTTGTTGATAAGTCAAATTACTAAGTTGTATCCCATCAATTGATTGATCATGAAAGGCAACAAATAAATTATCTTGAGTTTTTCTAATATCAAACTCTACCATTGAAACCCCTAACTCAATGGCCTTAGCAAAAGATGCTAAAGTATTTTCAAATTTCACCAAGCCAGATGCACCCCGGTGAGCAATAATTAATGGTTTAGTAGTCATTTGATTTGATTGTTGTGAGATTCAACTTTTTAATTCCTAATATTTACAGGACTTACGCACAGGCACTACATGAGCGTGAGAGCGAATGCCATTTGCCCCTACATATAGCGTTTTAAAGGTTGATTTGCGTAAGTCCTGATTTAGTTTAATCTAGAGTTATCGCTATACAAATAGAATAACCATGACAGATACACCGACAAAACCACCGTCAGGACTAAGGCCAGTGAAACTTGATGAGTGGATTGCAATATTTGTATCCTTAGGGACTTTTGGCAGCATATTTTTCTGGGCAACGACTAGAGAAAATAATGGATTTAATCTACTTTCTAAAACCATGATTTCTACCCCTCTATCTGAAACTGTTGGTAGTCCCAATATTGTTTCTGAGAAGTCAATTTTTAGCTTAAGCACACCTCAACTTAAAACTCCGACTGCTAAGTCAGTATCAAATTCTGATCAAGCATCCCTAAGTTCTGAAGAATCAGGAACAAGTCTGGCTACTCTAACTCCTATGACTGATACTGTTGAGAATTTAGAGCCAAATATTCAGGGTTTAGATCAAGTCAAGACAAAGACTAAGACAACACCTAAATTAGTTAGACCGCCAAAAATAACTAATAAAAAAGCCACTTCACAAGTTGGGGATAATTTGGCAATACTAGACGGTATAAAGATATTATCTAAATATCCAGCTACTATATCAACGGTTAAATTTTCTGATATTCCTAATAGTTTTTGGGCAAGTAGTTTTATTCAATCTTTGGTGGAACGTGGTATTATTACTCAGGTTGAGAATGATAATTTCGAGCCAGACAAACCTGTAACACGAGCTGAATTTGCTGCTCAAATTCCTAAAGTATTTGAGGAAAAATCAACTAAAATATCTGTTAATTATAAAGATGTAAAAGGAGATTCAACATCTCAAACTGAAATTCAAACCGCTACTAAATCCGGTTTTTTAAGTGGGTATCCAGGGAATGTTTTTCGCCCAGAACAAGAAGTATCAAGGTTACAGGTGTTAATTGCTCTAGCTAGTGGCTTAAGTCTCGAAATCCCATCTGATCCTGATAGTATTTTAAGTGTTTACAAAGACAAAGAAGAGATCCCTGGTTGGGCCAGAGAAAAAATAGCCGCTACAACTGCTGCTGGATTAGTAGTGAGTCATCCAGATGTGAAAATTTTGAATCCAAATAAGCCTGCTACTCGTGCTGAAGTTGCAGCAATTTTTTATCAAGCGTTGGTAAAATTAGGGCAGGTAAAACAGATTCCATCTGAGTATATTGTGAGTCCTAAAAAGGAGAATTAGCTATCCTTTTTGATGATAACTTTTCGCCCAGTAGAGCTTGCTGATTAAATATAAAAGCATTGACACAGCATTCCTTTTTGATGATAACTTTTCCTCCAATAGAGCTTGCTGATTAAATATAAAAGCATTGACACAGCATTTTTAGGACATTTAAAAAGGCGCCTATTTTTCCGTCATTCAAGCTCAAAAATTTAGTCTTTTGGGCTAACCATGGTAGAGAGCAGCAAGAGACAAATATATCCAAGCCACCTACTCTTTAAAAAAAAACTTGGTCAGCAAGCCCTAAATAATTAATTTATCAAAACCCAGTTTATTTTTGAAACTGGGTTTTTAATCTCACAAATATTTGCTTTTAACCCACATTTCGCACTTCCGGCATGTAGTACAAAAAGATACATGAATTATCATTACTATTTTGAGCCAACAAATTAAACAAATTAATTCTATAGAACACAAAAAATTAGTGGCATGAATA
>JAKQYE010000269.1 GCA_023356605.1 Trichodesmium sp. MAG_R02
ATATTTTGCCA
The DNA here is from genome assembly GCA_023356605.1 of Trichodesmium sp. MAG_R02. GTDB lineage: Bacteria > Cyanobacteriota > Cyanobacteriia > Cyanobacteriales > Microcoleaceae > Trichodesmium. The sequence goes on from JAKQYE010000269.1 coordinate 12, forward strand.
ATACTGGTTGTAGTCATTGGCCCCAGGAAATCGGCAGGCCATACCTATAATGGCAACCTCATTCTCTAATTTAGCTGCCGACAAACCTGAATCAGTTTTTTTAGCTTTGGGCTCCGGTTGTGCGATTTTCGGCATTTTCTCAGAAATCTCCTTGTGTTTAACTGGTGTTTCTCCCTTAAAATAACTAGCGATCGCCTTGGGAGTTCTATACTAAAAGTAAAAATTCGGCTCTATTTTTACTTCCAACTTTTTCTCCAATAAATGTTTCAGTTCCAAAAATTCCAAAGATTCAACTCCCATCTCCATCAGTGGACCTTCCGAATTAAAAGAGTGTTTCTTATTCATCTAGTATATTTGAGAATTATCCGTGAGGGAGTATTCATTAACCTCATTTTTTGACAGCCAACCTAGGGATTGCATCATTTTTAAGGCTACTTGCAAATGACCCGTATTTGTCCCTAGAGTCCTAACTATTTCCTGACGAGTTATTTTTTTTGTTTGACTAAATCAAATAAGCGCTTTTCTTTGCAGGCAAAGAACACAGGAATACAAACAAAACCATACTGATAACGGGTAATTAACTCGAACATATATTTATTGGCCTATTATATATTAAAGTTTTTTAATAATATTTCTGTAATTTAAAAGATTATATCTCTAAAAAATTCACCATACTTGCCCCAATTTTTCTTAATTGAACCTGCTTTAATATAGTTCAACTAGATCAAGTCCTGTTCTTCCCATTTCTTCTCTCCTGTTTGGTAATGACAATAAGTAATCTATCTGCCCTGCAAATGCACCTGGATTTTTATCATGTCTGACAACCATAACATATTTTGAAGAATTATAGCAATCCTATTTTATTTGTGGCAAAAATCTTACTGCTTTTTCGGAAACAGTCAACAGGCAACAGCTGACAGGTAAGAGTTTCAACTTTTTTATCTACTTTTTAATTCGTCCCAACCTATGCGCGGATTGCTATATATCATGTCCGGATGATTAGGGACAAGAAAACTCAACTCGCGATCGCCAGTATATAGAAGGGAGTTATGCCAAAGATAGTCACAATTGAAAAACACTTAACACTAGAACAGTTAGAGCAAAAATATCCCAATACCCGTGAAGTAACTGATAAAATTCACTTGTCTTGCAATTTTGTGATTGGCCAATGGTGGGAACTGCTTAGAAGTATCTGAATTAACAGGTTACAGTCCCTCACCGGACATAATATCACTTCTAGATTTTACCCCCAACTAGTAGCAATTAGTAGTAATTAATAGCAGTCTAGTTACCATAGCCTTGTAATAAACCCTAACTATCAGCAACTACAGAGTATAAATCATACCCACGCATATTCAACACCTTAATCTCAAGAATAACTATCCCTAGGAGGTTACGATCGCTCCAGTCAAGATAGTTATAGCAAGAGCTTAATAATTTTTGGATGAGCCCAAAATATGCAACTCTAAACCCAAATTAGAAGGACTACAAAAAGTTGCCTGCCTATGCATGAGTGAGGATTTAAACCCAACTTTTAGGCAACCTCAATCCTTAGGCAATCTGTTGTAATTTTGACCTAGCGACACAATTTTATCTAGATTTTATTTATCCAGATTTTCCCTGGCGATTAGATTAATATAGGTTAGATTTTTCACTATGTCAACCTCTAAAGTTAATACTTTTCTAATATTACTTTTGGGAAAAAATATTAGATTTATATTAGATTTATATTAGATTTATATTAGATTTATAGTCATTTTAATAAAGAATTGAGACAAGTATTTCTTGCTATAACTCGCGTTTGGTGCAGAACTTGTGCCTGGTCTCATCTCCAAATATATATTAGCATTTTGAGCTGACCATAGCAGACGGCAGCAAAGGACAGATACAATAGCTGACTACAAATCTTGCACTAGCACTAAATTAGCTAAGCGTCCACTATAATGCACCAGCAGCAGTTTTGTCAAAAATCCCCCCGGACAAATGAGAAGTAATATTTATCACCTCCAATACCGGAGGTCCATCTGGACCTTGAGGATAATCAATCACACTAACCGCTCCATTGCCCTGTTTAAAATTCCAGAAATGTTCGGGTTCCAAACCAAATAATTGACAAAGAATAGCCTTATTAATAGCATCATGGGCAACTACAATACCAACACCAGAAACTGAGCGAATAATCTCTTGCCAACTAACCAACGCTCTTTCCCAAACCTGCTGTAAATTTTCTCCCTCTGGCATTTGTACGGTTGCCGGAAATTCTTTCCACTGCTTCAACAAACCAGGAAAACCATCTTCAATTTCTGACTCAAACTTTCCTTCCCAGAGGCCGTGACTAATTTCCCATAAACCATGATATAACTTTAACTCCACATCTGGGTGATGCTGCAAAATAATCTCAGCCGTTTCTTTAGGGCGTAACATGGAACTACTTACAGCAAAATCTAAATGTACATCCTTGAGAAACTCTGCAGCAAAACCCGCTTGTACTCGACCATTATCATTAAGTGGCACATCAATTTGCCCCTGAAATTTACCATCTCGGTTCCAGTCAGTTTCGCCATGACGCACGAGTAATAACCGAGGACCTTGATGTTGATCTCTAGGTTTAGGAAACTTTTCACCGATATGAGTAGTAAGATTCATTGATTCTAATTGTATAGATCCTCCTGGTTCATGTTTTCCAAAAGAGGGATAAGGAGGAGTAAAATTAAGTATATTAATGCCACAATTGGACTGTTGAATAGAATGATAATAAGATGGTTCTATTCCCAAGGCTGTAGAAATGAGGCAGCGATTAATACCGTTGTGTGCCACAACTAGAATAGTTTTATGAGTATTGTGGGTCAAAATCTCTGGCCAAAATCTATGGGCTTGCTCGAACAAAGATAATACCGTAAAGTGCTTTGTTTCACCCTCTGGTGTTGAGAGTTTCATATAAAATTTGTGGGGATGTTTTTTCCATAAACTATAGTCTTCTGGATATTTCTCTATCACCTCTTCACGCAGCATTCCTTCCCACAAAGGTAAATCAATTTCTCTTAAGTTTTCTTTGATTTGGACTGGGGGTGGAGATTCTAAATAGGAATGAATAATTTCAGCAGTTTGTTTGGCTCTTTGTAGGGGGCTGCTATAAATAGCATCAAACTTCAGGCTTTGTAGAGCTTCCCCTACTTGACGAGCGGTATTTTTGCCGGTCTGTGTAAGAACTGAAGCATCAAGGCGACCTTGAATTCGACTTTCTATATTATAGCTGCTTTGGCCATGACGCACAAGGATAACACGAGTACTCATCGATAATTTAGATTATAGGTTGATTGGGATTTTGAAACAGAGTGAATTTTACACTGTTTTGAGTCTTATAGCTAAAGTTAAAAGTCAATCCCCCTAAGCTATTCTTGATCATGACTTCTAAAACCCTTCTCTAATAGGGAGATAGGGAAGTGTCAGGGGGTGGGGAGAAGAGCGATAATGTCTTCATATCTGGCAGAAATAAAACGTATTTTTAAATACATTTACTGTTCGGAAATATCCACCTAATAGCACACCCATAACTTTTTTCTTTTGTCAACTTTTATGTTAAGAAAGATGTTTATAAAGCATAGTCCTCTAAGAGGGAAGTCAGTGGGGGTATAATGGCCATTCCTACCCATATTCACGGTATGGACTATATTTGAGAATGTTCGCCCCGTACATCAGTAGATAGAGTTATCACCGATATTAAACCTGTGAAGAGTATTGACTTAATCCTAGAATAACGATATAGTAGGGCAAGGAGCATGCTATTATACTAGCAATACCCATAGATGAAATCCATCAGAACTAAGCTCAAACTGAATAATAAGCAGAAAAGCCTGATGGCTCAACACCCAGGTTACTCACGATGGTGTTACAATCGGGGATTAAGTTTGTGGAATGTAGCTTACAGAGATGGTTATAGGCCTAATATACGCACTTCATAAATTGATAACATACGCAAGCTTTGAACCACGGTGCTGTTGTCATTGAAGACTTAAACGTTAGTGGGATGTTTCCCACAGCGATATAAAAAGCTAATCAAAAATTGGTCCAGTCAAGCAGTAGTTGACAGGTTTTTTCCATCATCAAAGACTTGTTCAAACTGCGGTGATGTTCAAGATATGCCATTAAATCTAAGGACTTATGACTGCCCAGAATTTGGGTTATCAATTTTATTGAGATTTAAACGCCAGTATAAATTTGAGAGATGCGCTCGGCAAGACCAGTCAATGCTTGTGGATGAGTAACCGCCGACGGTCTCAGTTGAAGCAGGAAGTAAACATTAAAAGATCACTTATTATGAGTTTTATGTCGGTTTTATGATGCAGAATAAGGTTACAGACTGTTTTCAGTGATTATCACAGAAGCAGGAAGCTAGCTCCAAAAAGTTGTTGAGTAAGTTTAGTAGAACGGAGATATTAATGAGAATTAAAAGGTTAATTTTAAGTATTCTGACTATTGTAACGATCGCTTTTATTAGTTTTTCTTTAATTAGTAGTGTAACTCAGCCACAAATTCAAAGTCGCCTGGAGTTATATCAGACAAATTTATTGTTACATGCTGGAGAATGGGAACCTAAAGATTTAGATAGTAAAAATTTTAATCTAGCTAGTGATGCTTTGATTGGTAATGACTCTGAGCAAGCTGGATTAATACAATACAAAAATGCTCGTTATTCGGCTCAAAAGCAATTGGAAAAACAAGAAAATAAATTACAATTTTTGTCTTTAGAGGAGGGGATAACAGCACAAACTCAAAAGTTAAATGATGATATTAATCAGTTAAAAAGCTTAATCAATGAATTTGATCTTAATATTGGCATACTGCAAATACAAAAAAATAAAATAAATGCAGCTAGGCAAAGTTGGCAAAATTTAACTGAGTCAGAAACAGGAAATCAACCTTTAGGAAAAACTGCAAAAGTTTTGGCAGAAATCTGGAGTACGCCAGGGAAAATTTCACCTAATGCAGAATCTTTAATTCAACAAAATTTAGATGGATGGTTTCGTTATCATGCTTTACAAGAATTATACAAATTACAGGAAAGAGAAGAAGATTTAGCTCAACTGCAAAACCAAGAACAAGAGATAGCAGCGCAAGCAGTATTAAAGTTAGCTATTGTTACTGGTGTGCCGGGAATGGGATTAGTATTCGGAGTAGGGTTGCTGATATTTTTAGGAGTGCAATGGTTAATTTTTGGAAAGGAATCTTTATTATTAAAAAATGCCAATTTACCCTGGCAAGTTAATTGGGACGGTGAAACAATTTTACAAGTATTTGTTGTAGGTTTTTTCTTGGTTGGGCAAATTATTGTTCCTTTAGGATTAGAGATTTTTAAAAGTTTCATAAATTTGCAACCTGCAATGATGGGAGTGCGGGTACAAGCGGGGTATATTCTTAGTGCTTATATTTTGTTTTCTCTAGGTGGTTTATTGGTATTGTATCTATCATTAAAGTCATTTTTTCCCTTGCCGGAAGGTTGGTTTAAATTGAATTTACGCGGTGGTTGGTTTCTCTGGGGTTTAGGTGGTTATTTTTTGGCTTTGCCAATGGTGATTTTAATATCTCTAATTAATCAACAATTATGGCAAGGTCAAGGTGGTAGTAATCCGATTTTACCTATTGCTTTAAACGGGCAAGATGGTTTAGCTTTAGCTCTATTTTTTATCACTGCTTCTATTGCTGCACCAGTTTTTGAGGAAGTTATGTTTCGGGGATTTTTATTACCTTCTTTAACAAAATATATGCCTATTTGGGGAGCAATTATTGCCAGTGGTTTTTTATTTGCAATTGCACATTTGAATATTTCAGAAGTTTTACCTTTGGCAGTTTTAGGAATAATTTTAGGAGTGGTTTATACTAGGTCTCGTAATCTTTTGTCTTCTATGTTGTTACATAGTTTATGGAATAGTGGAACATTGTTAAGTTTGTATGTTTTGGGAAGTGGAAATTCCTAATATTTATCAAGGATATAGACGGATCCTAAAATACAGCAGATTTTGGACAAATGATCTACAGGGTAAATGGTTAAAATTATGTAGTAAGAGAAATCTTATCCACATTAAAATGACTATATATCCTGACATCTTTGACTACTAACTGCTGTACTTTGACTACTAACTGCTGTAATAGCTGATAGCTCAATGCTTACCCTCTTTCTTCAATTATCCAAATCAAACGTTATGGAACAATGGGTTACTAATTTTCAAGGGGAACTAGCTGCCTTAGGTGGTGCATTTTTGTGGGCGCTATCTTCCGCAGCTTATAGCTTACTTGGTCAAAAAATATCTGCCTTAAAATTAAATTTATTCAAAGGTTTAATAGCGATCGCTCTGATTTTTCTAACTTTAATTATTAGTGGGAAACTTGAAACAGAAGTAAACTTGTTTACGATTAATCTATTTTTAATGAGCGGTATTATTGGCATGGGGTTAGGAGATACTGCATTTTTTTATGCCCTCAAAAATATTGGTGCAAGAAGAACTCTTTTAATGGCAACTTTATCTCCTCCAATAACCGCTTTACTTGGTTTAGTTTTTTTAGAAGAACAATTAACCTTTGGTGCTTGGTGCGGAATTTTTATTACAGGAATAGGTGTAGCTTTGGTAATTTCAGAAAAAACTCCTTCAGCAATTAGTAATATTAATATCAAACAAGGAATAGCTTGGGGAGTATTAGCTGCAATAGGTAATTCCACAGGTCTAATTATTTCTCGTTTTGCTTTACTTTCCTCAGATATTATTCCTTTATGGAGCACTTTATTCAGATTAATAGGAGGCACAATTATTGTTATCCTGTTGTTGATTTTCCAGAGAATCGGACAGGGAAAATCAGAAAAAATAAATTGGTCAATAAAAGTTATAGTAGGGATTTTCATTGCAACTTTTGGTGGTACTTATTTAGCTATTTGGTTACAACAAACTTCTCTCAAATATGCTTCCGCAGGTATCGCCCAAACTCTTTTAGCTACAAGTCCAATATTTATCATTCCTATTGCTGTTCAAATGGGAGAAAAAATAAGTGTTAGGTCAGTTTTTGGAGTATTAGTGGCAGTAGTAGGAATTAGTTTTTTATTTACTTTTTAGTAACAAATTTAGATAGAAAATTAGTATAGTAAATATTACTCATGGGAACCAAAAAACCTTAACTTTGCAATATTATCAAACCCATGTCTCCCTTACTCCTAAATTCCAAATCACAGTATCAGGACTGACCCATAACCACCAAATATAGTAGGGTTTTTTCTAAGTACAGGACAAAAATTTTAAAACCCTATAAAAATTAGCTATTTTCCTAGGTATATTGAAGAAAATATTACGCAAAAAATCTAGACCATAGCGAAAAAAACTTTGAGCTTTACGCCCATGTTTTTTGATGAGTAGAGGACGATGCTCATCTAACCAAACACCTGCTCGGTGTGCCCAATACAATGCTGAAGTTAATAAAAACAGGACTTACGCGAAGAAACCAGGTTTCTACAGTAAATCATTGTTTTTAACACATAAATATCTACGAGAAACCGGGTTTCTCAGTTTGCCTGCGTAAGTCCTGATTTCAGTTAGATGTTCTGATTCAGTTATGTGAGTTAACTCAAGGTCAAAACCTCCACTTTTAAGGCAACCAAACTCAGCAATTCCTAACATGAGAAT
>JAKQYE010000027.1:0-5018 GCA_023356605.1 Trichodesmium sp. MAG_R02
AAAAAAAACATTTTTTTAAAACTAGTAATTGAGAAGACTAAACAAGTATAAATATCAATCAAATTATAGACACTTATTGATATTTAATCGCAACATATAAATTAGAACAATTTGATTAGTATTTGCTACAAACACTTAGGCTATTTTTCATAATCGTTTTAAAATAGGATTGCTATATATAGTAATCCTACGCGTGTTTGTGGCAAAAATCCTACTGCTTTTTAGGGAACAGGAAACAGGGAACAGAGAATAGGTAAGAGTTTTAAAATTTTTATTGACTTTTTGATTTGTCGCAACCTATGCGCGGACTGCTATAGCAATCCTAAATCATTTGTGAAAATCACTAGTTTTCTCGAAAAATAGCTCCAACCCCTGTTCATTTGACTTTCTGCCTTCAGCATAAGTGCCTTCTATTCATGCCGGCATCTCTTTCACTTTTCAGATAGGATTGCTATATACAGTAGATTTAGGACAAATGATGTACAGGGTAAATGCTGAAAATTATGTAGTGCGGGCATATTGCCCCAATGGCTGTACCTGATAACAAGGGACTTGCGCTGTATGTCGGACAGCCATGGAAACCTGAGGATTTTGGACTTAGGGCCAGCTACACTGAAGGAAAGAGGTTTTTGAGAGACTTTACTGGACTTTTTTTAACTTAGGTCCTTTTTTTAGCTTAGGTCTTTGTGTGACTTCTTATTAAACTCGTTACCGAATAATTAGTAATTAATAATTGGGGTTTGCTGAAGAAGTCTTTTTAGGGACGGGGTAGAAAGCAGGGTAAGCAGAAGATAAAGTTGCTCGTAATTTGTATTGGCCAAATTAAGATTGTTTGTTGCTCAAAAACCCTATAATCTCCCATATAGTCATTTCAAATAAGAATGGAAAACTTTTTCTGCACCAAACGCGAGTTATAGCAAGAAAAACTTGTCTCAATCTAAATTAGAATGACTATAACTTACATTCCGCACGTCAAAATGTAGTATGTAAGATATGCTATTGAAAGCGTTGCCTGATAATAACTATGAAGTTTGTCAGCAAAAATACATATTACAGAAACTATTGATAGTTATTGGGAATAACAGAGGCTATAATCTACCTTCTTGATTAAAAATACCCTTGTAGTATACTTAAAGTGCGGAATGTGGGCTATAACTCTACTCGCAATAGAGTTAATTGGTTGATAATAACCAGACCTTTCCCCATGAGCGATGACTTATTGATTTTTGGACTTACCCTAGAGTGGTTAGCTATGCTTTATAAACATCTTTACCGAAAAATTGGGTTTAAAGCCTCGCCCATAAGCGGGGGACTTTTTAGTTAATTTTTTTTCACTGGTCTAGTCCTTGTTGCTTTTTAATTGACAAGAAATATATTAGTCGCGGGCGGGGATACTAAGACAAAAAACGAAAAACGGACGTGGAGGCAGGTGTAAGACTACTGCCAAAGTAGCGGCAGCCTGTGAAACTTCAACCGACTGAGGAGCTACGGCTCAGTAGGAATCCCCGTACCTTTAGGCCGGGGGGGATGTCAATAAACATAAGACTTAACAAAAGAGAGAAGTTGTCCGTTGACCATTAAATGGATATTTTGGGAGAGTAAAGGTATTTAATAAGAAGCTTTTAAAGTCCCCAACTTCCCCGTATCCCTATGATGAAAGGGTTTAAATAGAAAAAATTAAGGAAAAAATATGATAAAGTCTGCAATATTAATGTATAATCGAAGTATACTACTAGCTAGCTGAAATTACTTTATGTTTGAAGCTCTTGCTGACCGCTTAGAAGTCGCTTGGAAAAAACTAAGGGGTCAAGACAAAATTGCAGACTCCAATATTCAAGAGGCCCTGCGGGAAGTACGTCGAGCTCTATTAGAGGCCGATGTAAACTTACAAGTTGTGAAAGACTTTATAGCAGAGGTCACGACTAAAGCAAAAGGAGCAAATGTATTAACAGGAGTAAGACCAGACCAACAGTTCATCAAAATCGTCCATGACGAGCTAACCCAGGTAATGGGAGAAACTAACGCTCCCTTAACCAAAGCTGAACAACCGCCAACTATTGTCCTGATGGCAGGTTTACAGGGAACAGGGAAAACTACAGCTTCAGCTAAGTTAGCTCTACATTTAAGGAAGCAGAACCGGAGTGCTTTACTAGTAGCTACTGATATATATAGACCGGCTGCTATTGACCAATTAGTTACCCTAGGTAAACAGATAGATGTATCCGTTTTTGAATTAGGTACAGATATAGACCCTGTAGAGATTGCTAAAAAAGGGGTCGAAAAGGCCAAGGCAGATGGGATAGATACAGTAATTATAGATACAGCAGGTCGGCTGCAGATAGACCAAGATATGATGGCCGAACTTGCTGGAATAAAAGCAGCAGTTAAGCCCCAGGAAACCTTGCTAGTAGTAGACGCAATGACAGGTCAAGAGGCGGCAACATTGACCCGTACATTTAACGATAAAATTGGGATAACAGGGGCAATCCTAACTAAGATGGACGGGGATACAAGAGGAGGTGCTGCTTTATCAGTCCTTCGAATTTCTGGTCAACCGATAAAATTTGTAGGGGTGGGAGAAAAAGTAGAAGCCCTCCAACCTTTCTATCCAGAAAGGATGGCCTCTCGAATTTTGGGGATGGGAGATGTACTTACTCTGGTGGAAAAGGCTCAGGAAGAGTTTGAAATAGCTGATGCTGAAAAAATGCAAGAGAAAATCCTCTCAGCTAAGTTTGACTTTACTGATTTTTTGAAACAAACCCGACTGATGAAAAATATGGGTTCCCTGGGGGGAATTATGAAATTAATTCCGGGAATGGGTAAAATAAGTGATGATCAGTTGCAGCAGGGAGAAACTCAGCTAAAAAGGTGTGAGTCTATGATTAATTCTATGACGCGTCAAGAGCGCCAAAATCCCGAACTTTTATCCAAGTCTCCTTCCCGACGACGTCGTATTGCTGGTGGTTCAGGTTATGCTGAGAAAGATGTTAGTAAGCTGGTAAGTGACTTCCAAAGAATGCGATCGCTGATGCAGAAAATGGGCCAAGGCGAAATGCCAGGGATGGGTATGCCCGGTATGCCAGGGATGGATATGCCTGGTATGCTAGGAGGTAAAACACCTACTGGTTGGCGTAACCGACAAGGTATGGGTAGTGGTAATAAGAAAAAAAAGCAGAAAAAGAAAAAGGGCTTCGGGCAGCTATAAAGGAGGGACAAAGATAAAGGGTGGAGTCTTACCTGAAAATCCTAAAACATACTTTTTTTTCAATTTTTCATGGTAGGTGCTCAAGAAACATTTTGTGTAGGGCCTGCCGCGGCCAGTGAGCTCTGATAAAATAAATAGGTGGAGTTGCCACAGATTTGAAGTATGCCATTAAGTATCAAGACATAATAATTAAATATTAACAAATATGGACAAATATTGTCAAATCTGTAATAATCTACATATGAAACTTTAACCCAATAGGGCAATAACAAGATGGATTATTATATCCATACCTCTAGTAGATTTATTGTAAATCAACTGTTGGAGCGTGGGGTAAATCATTGGTCAAAGTAGCTGGTAAGTCTGTCTTTGATGTAAAGCTGGTAGAGAGGCTTATAGTTAGCCCTGTAAGGTTCAAGCCTTACAAAGCTTGAGTGGATGTCTACAAAATTAGCTAAAATGGTGCTAAAGTTATATCTTAAAAGTTTGCGCTTTGCAACATTTGAGATATAACAGTACAGTACAAGTAGGAAGTAAATATTAGAATAAAATATCACTAGTTGTGAAGTTTTATATCAGTTTGATGAAGCAGTTGATAGAAAATATCGAAATGCTGCGTAGGTTACGATTAAAGAATAGCTTATAATTCCAAACAGGAGTAAAATAACTCGAAATGATCAAACTGCGATTAAAGCGATATGGAAAAAAACGAGAAGCTAGCTACCGGATAGTGGCAATGAATAGTGATTCCCGTCGTGATGGCCGTCCTTTAGAAGAACTCGGCTTTTATAATCCTAGAACAGATGAAACAAGATTAGATTTACCAAGAATTACAAAACGCCTTGAACAAGGCGCCCAGCCTACAGATACAGTGCGTGATATATTAAGAAAAGCCAATGTCCTTGAATCATCCACAATCGGAGTTAACACCCAAGCAAACGTATCAGTTTCCCATGCAGAATCGACCGAAGCCATTATCAATGCTGAACCGAGCCAAGCAACTGCCAATACTGAAACCAACGAAATCAGTGACGGTGAGTCAACTACAACAACAACAGTTAGCGGGTCTGAGGAACAACAGCCAGTCAGCGAGTCCTGATTATCCTGAAATAGTTAGGTCTTTAATTGAGCCATTTCTAGAGTCGCCAGAGTCTTTACGGGTTGACTGTGAAGTGAACCTCCGGCAAGCAAAAGCATGGATTCGTCTGGCTTTTGATGAACCGGAAAAAGGACGAGTATATGGTCGTGGAGGACGTAATATCCAAGCAATTCGTACTGTATTAGGAGCAGTAGCTCAAGCAGCAGGTCAGTCTGTACATTTGGAAATATACGAAGACCACTCAGATATACAACGCTCTTATCATTCTGAGTACCCGAGTAATCGAGAAGAGGGAGCGTACAACAGAAAGCCTATGCCAAGTGGTCGCTTATATGACAGCAAAAACAGACTATCTCGTCATCGTGGTACGACTCCAAGTCCAATTAGATACAGAAGAAATGAACATGGCATGACATAAAAATCATAACTAATACCACCACTAGTCTATATTGAGGAATAGTGGGGGTGTTTTATTCATTGGTTATTAGTACCGATAACTGAATGCAATCCTAGCTCAGGAACTTGTGAAAACTTTGTGGGGAGGGGTAGGCCTGCCTAAACACGACCGTGGACGGGAAATAGGGGAGAAGAGTATAGCGGCTAGAGAAGCTCGACTACTTAAGTCCTCAAGAAAATATATTTTTAAATACACTTTTTCTCTTGAAAGAGTGTATTTAGCATTAGATCATAATTTGTATATTTTGTCAATTTTTT
>JAKQYE010000027.1:5118-38534 GCA_023356605.1 Trichodesmium sp. MAG_R02
TAATTCTAACAATTCGAAAATGAGGATGAGACAAAGAAATATGTTGGTATGACAGAGGTACTGAACATAGAATTGCCTAGTATTGATAGCGCGATCGCTCTTTCTGGCTATCAGGAAGAAAATATTAAACTCCTGGCAAAGCACACGGGGGCCCATATTGTACTAAGGGGACAAGAATTGTTAATAACTGGCACTGCAACTCAAATTGATCGATGCCAGAAGATTATATGTTCTTTAGAAAACCTCTGGAAACATGGCAAAACAATAACTGGGGTAGAAATTCTCACTGCTCGCCATGCTATTGAGACAAATCGTCAAGATGACCTGGAACAACTTCAGCAAGATGTTCTGGCCAAAACTCGTCGTGGGCTAGAAATTAGGGCTAAAACTTTTCGCCAGAGAAAATATGTGCAGGCCATTCGCTCTCACGATATGACTTTTTGCATCGGCCCGGCAGGAACGGGTAAAACCTTTTTGGGCGCGATTATAGCAGTAAAAGCTCTTTTAGACAACCAATATGAACGGTTAATTTTAACTAGACCTGCTGTGGAAGCAGGAGAAAAATTAGGGTTTTTACCAGGAGATTTGCAACAAAAAATCAATCCCTATTTACGGCCTTTGTATGATGCTCTTTATGAATTAATTGAACCAGAAAAAGTGAATACTTTGATGGAAAAGGGAGTTATTGAAGTTGCACCTTTAGCTTATATGAGGGGTCGGACTTTGAATAACTCTTTTGTGATTCTTGATGAAGCTCAAAATACTACTCCTGCTCAGATGAAAATGGTATTGACTCGTTTGGGTTTCCGTTCAAAAATGGTAGTGACAGGAGATATTACTCAAACAGATTTACCCCTAACTCAAAAGTCAGGATTACTTGTTGCTATAAAGATTTTACGGAATGTTGAAGGTATTTCGATTTGTGAACTATCTCAAGGGGATGTGGTAAGACATCCTTTGGTACAGAGAATAGTTGCTGCTTATGAAGACTATGAAAAATAAATATCTATTTATGAATACTAACTTGAAGGATTTTTTAGAAGCTTGTGAACAACTTGGAACTTTACGTTTAATTGTGACAAGTAGTTCTGCAGTATTGGAGGTTAGGGGAAAAATTCAAAAGTTATTTTATGCTGAACTTCCTAAAGGTAAATATGCTAACATGCATACTGATATTTTTGAGTTCCATCTAAATATGGATCAGATTAAACGGGTAAAGTTTGAAACTGGGGAGGCAAAACGGGGAAATTTTACTACTTATGCAATTCGTTTTTTAGACAGTCTAGATGAAGTGACTTTAAGTGCATTTTTGCAATGGGGAAAACCAGGAGAGTATGAATATGGGCAGGTGGAAGCTTGGCAAGGGTTGAAGGAAAAATATGGTGAGGTTTGGGAACCTGCGCCAGTGGAAAGTTTGGATGTTTGATATTATATCCGGTTAAATAGTTACAATTAAAGTTCGTAAAGCAAAAACTTTTTGAGCACTGATGCTCCGGACATGATGTAGTTATAATTACAGGGTTTGTAACGGCTTATGCAAGTTCACTTAGGTCCAACCTATGTAGGGGCGAATGCCATTCGCCCTCAACCTCGGGATGTGCCCGTGGGTAAGTCCTGAATTAATTGAGCAATAAAGTATAGTCCTTTCCAATTTGAAATGTGACATCATTGCCCGAAACTATTATCTTATGAAAGTTTTTAGTTGATTAAATCGAGTTTTTTGACTTCTGAGTTTTAACTTATGACTTCAGTGAAACGATATAATTACTTTATACTCCCCTGCTTCTCCTCCTGGGGTGGTTTTAATCCCTGTCTGCTGGTTCCTGATAGAGTAAATCAATTTCTGTAAATACCTCTGAGGTTTCATCAAAGCGAATACTCTCGGGTTGAGCTGGTACACCATTAATTAGTAAATCATATTCACCAGGACCGAGGGATTCTAAATAATAAATTCCTGCACCATTGGTAATTGATAATATTTTTGCTCCTTCTCCACTGCGAGGTATCGCCTCTACCCGTAAACCCCCCACAGGGTTACCTGCATCATCTAACACAACACCTAACAAAGCATAGGCAGTTGTTAGGGGTATATAAATGGGTGTATAACTACCAGCTTTCACCTCCACAGCAGAAACTAATTGATTACTTTTCAACCCCAGGGGAATACCTATCGGATCAAGCTCAAAACGGTAGGTATCTGGAGGCAAACGCACAAAAATCCCATTTTTGCGCAGGTCTGGACTATAACTACTAAATCGCCTGATATCCTGATCATTAATCAAGAATAAAAATTCAGCTGTTTCATCCTCTAGCCCTTTGGTATAGATTTTTTCTCCTCTATCTTTACGATCATTGCCGTTTTTATCCAAAAAAGGGATTAACACTAATCCCCCTTCTGTGCGTAATCTCTCAAAACGACTCTTACCAAAAC
Source organism: Trichodesmium sp. MAG_R02 (assembly GCA_023356605.1). Taxonomy (GTDB): domain Bacteria; phylum Cyanobacteriota; class Cyanobacteriia; order Cyanobacteriales; family Microcoleaceae; genus Trichodesmium. Next base: position 7,550 of record JAKQYE010000027.1, read on the forward strand.
TTACGGAGGATGACAAAAAAGCAGATGAGGATATCTGTAAACTAAATCTAGAGCTGTTATTGCTCATGGAAATATTTTGATACTTTGCTGTGACATATAACCCTGGGATTTTTGCGGTTGTGATCGAAGCTTGCAAGCCTGAACCTTCTGTTCCGATGCCGTAACCAATATCAAAAATCCAATCACCAAAGCGATCGCCTACTTGGGAACGGGGTTTATAACGCCAACCAACTGTTGCGAGTCTATCCCTAGAGTTGTTATCATTCTGATCCATCTCTAAGTTCAGAAAAAGGGAATGATTATAATCATACAAACTTTTGGACTTGAGGAAAAAATATTCAAGATCTGTATCCCACCGCTGCTTTCTCATGCGGTGTCGGAGGGTGAGATTCTGATAACGAGAAAACAGATTCCAGTTAACATTTTGATCTTCATCGATATCAATGTTATTACGGAACAACAACTTGCCAATAGAACTACTGACATCGAGTCCCCCTACCAAAACTTTTTCACCTACCTCCCAACCTACATTTGTGGTGAGTCCTGGGAAAACTCGCCACCTAATTCGTGCATTTTGAGCGTTATTATTACTGTTCAATGACAGGCGAACATCTGGACTCAAATCCCAATTTGCTCTAAATCTTTCTGAGAAATCATCCTTATCAAACTCAAAGTCTATACCCTGCTTCGGTTTAAAACGAACATTCAAATCATAGCGAATATTGCTACGTTTGTTGTCCGCTTTTTCATCACTATTGAGTATTGCTGCCGCTGTAATTTTTAAGGGCAAATTTCCTGGTTGAAAAAATACTTCCCCCATACCTTTCAGTTGCTGGTCATAAAAAAGTCCTGTACCCAGGGTGATGTTGTCTGTGGCACCCCAACGGTACAAAATTCCCCCTTGCATTTCATTGTCTAGAGTTCCGAAGAAGGTCTCGCTATTTTGCGATCGCTTAAATCCACCCGATATCAGTAAGGCTGCAGTCCCACGACTGAGCTGACCAGGCAGTGAAAAGAACTTGGCTTCCCGAATTTCTGGGTCTGCGCTCAATCGTCCATCGGGGTAAAGACGCAATTTATAATTATTGGCTGAAGGGCTACCACGGAGGGAAGAGGAGACTGTAGTCACGTCTTCAAAGCGATAAATACCGGATGAGTCTACTAACTGTTCTGCCAAAACCCCCTTACTGATAGAGTTAACAAGCTGTACCAATGTCCCTGGCTCTGCTGTGCCCCGAATATCTCGTTGTAAGCGACTGGAGTTCAATCTTTGTTCTGGGTTGAAGCCTTCGTTTGCACCGGAAGAGGTGATGGGTGGCGCAAACCCGAACCGCCGAATGGCAGTAAATCCGGTGTAGGTACTGCTACCTTCTGGCCACAATGTTTCTTGGTCACCGATGATATAGTCCGTTGTCGGTGTTTGTCGCATATATTGGAGTTCGTTGAGTTTCCATGTTTGGCGATCGGTGAGGTCTTCTTGGTCAATATTCAGGTACCAACTGCCTCCGAATAGAGTCCCGATACCAGTGAGTTCGCCACTGTAGTTGTCGACTTGGTTGCCACTGCCGGAGATGTTTGCTTCTTGTCCGATGATACTGAGGGTGATGGGGGGGGCTGAGATGCGGGGTAAGCCTTCTAGGTTTAGCTGTCGTTGGTTGCTACGGATGTTTGTTTGGGGTAGGTTTTTTCCCAGCCAGTCGGGGTTGAGTATAATTGCATATTCTTCTATATCAAATTCTATGGGAACACCTAATAGTTCACGAATTTGTTCTACCCTCAAAGCCATGCCGAGTTGATCATCGATCGCTAATTCGTTAAGGTCAATTTGTAAGGCTAAACCAGGCGACCGCAGTTCTACTTTTCCGTTTTCTAGGGGAGTGGTGTTAAACTTTAGGGCTTTGATGACATCATCGTAGGCAATCAGCCATTTGTCAAAGTCAATTGCTTTTTCGCCATCTTCTGCTCCGCGGACGAAGGTTCCGGGGTTCACTGCGCGATCGCCGACATAGATGGCCAAGGGCATCAGGTCGAAATTGTTACTAATGGTTTCTGTGTCAGGTTCTGATTCTGAAATAACGGTTGAGGGCGGCAGTTCTTGGGCTTGTAGAATTGGTATGTTAATTGCTATACTTATAATTTGGGGTAAAATAACAAGACTCAGATAAGCCCCACTGTTCAGTCTGAAAAATTGGGAAACTTGATTAAAAATATTCATAAATTGCTTGATACCAATTCTTAATACAGAGGCCTTTGGTATCTTTTACTATGGCCGGATAAATTGAGCCGGAAAAAATTCCCACGGTTCTGGAGCCTGAGTCATTCTGAGGCAGGTAATTTGATGGGGGTTGGTCGGAGGGCTAATCTCACTTATAATATCATGCCTGGTTGAATACTTACACTTTGGAGGCAGTCAGGCTGAGGGCAGATGGCAAAAGACAGAGGGATAGAAAAAGCATTTATGAAAGAAAGTTTTTTAATTATGGCTTACTGATTAAATATTAAAGCATTGACACATGAAAGCTTCAGCATTTTGAGTAGCTCAAAAAGTGTCTAGTTTTCGGTTCTGAGAGCTGAAAAAGTTAGTATTTTAGATGCTCCCTAGGTATAAAAATCAAGGTACAAATATATCCCGCTACCTCCTCTATCAATTCCCCATTCCTCTGTAGGGACCTTGCACACAAGGTCCCTACATTTCCTCCTGAAAGATATTAAGGGTGGTTCCCCTATTCCTGAAAAAGGCTTTTTCAGCAAGCCCTAATTACTGATGCTCTGGACATGATATAATAATATGTTAGTTTTAATTATTAGTTTTGATTAAAATACAAATGATTCACAAAGTCTGTATTTATATTATTGCCTTTTTAGTCAACTGTATTTATTTAGTGTGGGTTCCTATGAGCTTTAGTGTTAGTTCGAGTAGCTCCCTACTTTAGGGAATGGATAGGTCAAAGGAAAAAGGTATTTTACTAGAATTTTTACCACTGCCCCAGAGCAACTCTCCGGTTAATTGGTATGTACCGGAGGTTAATTCTACTGAATTTTCCGGTAATTTTAGTGGAATTAGGCGATCGCCTCCAGCAATGACAGTAATTTCTTTAACCTCGTTTTTGATAACGGCCTGGCCATTGCGCTGTAACTCCCACTGAACTGCAGGTCGTACTGTGCCGTTTCCTGGATTAGTCACAAGTAGCTCAAGCTGTTTTTTTTCTGAATTATAAGCTGCACTTTCTGGGGCTAAAGCAAAGTTAACTTCACCATGACGGACATAAACAGTTACCCCCAACCGAGCACTAATACTGAGACCACCTTCAGCATTTCGTTCTTTCAGAGGTTCCACAAAAATTACTGATCGATATTCTCCAGGGGCTGTTGTTGGTAACATTCGCATAATTAAACGAACCCGCCGACTTTGACCAGGCTTAACTACCAATTCAGCGGGGGAAAAAATTAAATAGGGGGACAGGTCAAAAGGATCACTTTCCTGAGTAGTGAAACCATCTCTCTTATAGGTAAAGGCTTCTGAGTTCAGCCGTACTCTCTGAGGTTGTGAACTTCTATTACGGACTGAAATTACCCCACTTGCTTTTCCTTGCTTAGTTTCCGCATTGATCACCATCGGGGAAATTGCTACTTGAGCTTGCACTACCTGAGGCAATGCCATGACAGAGGCGATCGCTGCCCCTAACAAGCTTTGCCATAAAAAACTTTTAAATAATTTCATCACCCATCTATCCTAATTAGCTGTGACAGTAACGGTAAAAGTTGCGGAATAATCTCCTGCTCCCAACTCTTCTGCCGCTCCTGTAGTTTCAAAGCGGGAAGTAACCTCAATCTCAATGTCTCCATTATCATCGGTACTCTCCCTTGTCCTCTGATCAATAATACCAGTGGTAAGTTCTTGAGTCAGTGCTTGTAGTTCTGTTGTTGTATTACTAGAAGGATGTATTTTTCTAGTTTTGACTTTATGATCAACACCATTACTCCCTCCCCCCTGAAGGAGATCGATGTTTGAACTATTGCTAAATATTGGAGCAGTTAAGTTGGTCATCTCCACCGAATAGTCAACATCAGCGGTATTACAATCAAAACCGACAGAATCAGAAGCTTCTAGTCTGGTGGCCCTTGGCTCGGGAAGTCCTGCAGACGATGTGGTTGTAACATAAGGCTTCGGACTACCTGTCTCTGTATATTCACTCCTGTTTTGCAAACTGCATTCTTTTTCCACATTCTTAGAAATTACAGTAGTATTACTACCCAGGGTTCCCGAAGATGTAGGAGTCGCCGTTATCCTGAACTGTGTACTATAGTCCCCTGCCGCAAACTCCTCTGCATTTCCCTCTAAAACAAAGGTCGACCTCAGATTTATTGTAATCTCACCGTTATCTAAAGATAAATTTTCCCCCGGTTGACTACTACTAGAAGACACAATATTACCATTGCTCGTCGCCGTCAAGTCTGTTTTTAAATCAGTATAAGAGGTGTTTTTTCCCACAAAAACTTGATGGCTGATCCCCGAGTCACCCAAACCTAAATTTGCAGGTGCTGAACTAGGGGTGGTAATTGTCTCCAGATCCACCTCAATATCAGCGTTTGTTAAATTCCCTCCTGAGCCATCAGTACATTTAAAGGTGACTGAATAATCCCTAGAAAGCTGAGTGACCCGATCTTCATTACTACCACCACTACCCCAGTCCACAATGTCTGTGTTAGCTCCCCCCCCGGTTGAGGTAACAACATAAGCTATAGAGGTGTCACTTGTGGTTTGCTGGCATTTATTTGCAGCACTAGCCTTGGCTGGATTTAATACTATCCAGGAACTAGACAGCAGAAAAAGAGTGGCACAGTTTTTACCACATTGCCATAGCCATGAGTTGTAGAGCTGCTGATGCTTCATTTTCGTCTTGTATGCCTTACTTTATTAGGACTTACACACTGGCGACACACCCATTGAGCGCGAATGCTATTCGCCCCTACATATGGCGTTTTAAAGGTAAATTTATGTAAGCCCTGTTTATCCTAAAAAGAGTATTCTCAAAGAAAACGGGGACAGGGGAGAATATATCTAGGAATAATCTCCCCTTCCTACAACTTAACTTTATCCGGATTCTCTATCTAACAGGGCTGACTTATTACTGCCATATATAAGTAGAGTTGCTGGGAAATAACCTCAGATATTTCCATTACAATTAGCGTCTTCGTGTAAGTCTTGTCTAATCTAGAAGCAAAACTACCTAGCCACCACCTGAACGGTAGCGTCAGCTCTGTATGTCCCTGCTAACAATTCGTCACCCTCTGCCGCGAATGTGGAAGTGATTTTAACAGACACATCACCATTAGCCTTTGTGTCTGGAGTAATCGCCGCAGTCGCAGAAGTAAACGTCGTATCCGTCCCACTAGCGTTAACATCATACTTAAATGTGTGAATAGATGTTAGAGAGCCTGCACCTGAACCAGTCCCAGAAGGTGGAGTATTTGTTGCTGTGGGGAAAGTAATGCTAACACTCTTAGTGTTGCAGTCGAAATTAACAGTGGTATCAGCTGAAAGTATTTTCGTACGGTTTGTAGTTGTTCCAGTACCGTCATCATAATCTGTAACATCGTAGGTGGTTGCATCCGGTACGTATGGTGTGTCTGTAGGTGATGTTAAATCAGTCTCTAAGCTGCATTCTGCATTTACAGTTCCAGTAAACCCGACAGCAGCATCAGCAGTATCGTCACCTGAAGTACTAACATTACCTGTACCTGCAAAAGATAAACTACCAAAAGCCAAAACTGATCCACCAGCCAGGGCGATCGCCATTGTCGAACTCAAAAATCTTTTTGCTGTTTTGCTTAAATTCATTCTAATTCCCTCAATATTTCTTGATGTTCTGCCAAACAGTATCAAAGAGAAATAATCATCAACTATTTTAGACAGTTTTACTATCTAATTAAGTTTTCAAGAATCTAGTTCTTAAGAAACTTTATTTCTCTGTTATATAAGTAAGACTGTTTTAGGTAGCAAATTGTGAATTTTTTTTCTTGAGAGTAGACAGAGAAGGAACTTCAACTCTTTCCCTAGGAGACACTGCGCCAATGGGAATACATTTAATATTATTTACCTCAAAATTCTATTTTGCCATAGCAAACTTCCCTTGACCCTATATTAGGCCAAAGGTATTCTGAAAGCGAGCTTTTGGGCACAAAAAGAGAACTCGCCATCTTTCTAGTTAGGAAGTAAGCACAACAAATCTAGCAGCAGTCAAACCAGACTAGAAGCTGTGATTCAACTGTTAATTATTTCTGGCCAAGAGTATCCTATAGGCCAGCTTTTGACCCAAAAAAGCGATCGCGCCATCTTTCTAGTTAGGAAGTAAGCACAATAAATCTAGCAGCAGTCAAACCAGACTAGAAGCTGTGATTCAACCGTTAATTATTTCTGGCCAAAGGTATCCTATAGGCCTGCTTTTGACCCAAAAAAGCGATCGCGCAACTATGAACTTAAAACTAACTCAACAACAATGGCTTTAGCTTCCAAAAAGCCCACTAACAGAAGTATCTATATCTTAGTTTCTCTGCTGAAGACCCTAGCAAATTATTCGCTGCTAACCAATTCAACTGTTTTTCTAAAGCTTTTAGTTTTCTATTGCCAAAGTTGTATAAATGTGTTAAAGCTTCTAGAGCTTTGTGCAGTAGCCATCTTGCCCGTTCCTTATATTGTTGGGCAAGCAGGACGCCGACTCCACTTATATTCATCCTGCCCCTCAGCAATGCCAATACTATATTTGCCCATGTACTAAGTAGACAACATTTCTGTTGTTTCTTACCTTTGAGCTTTTTCTTGGCATCCCTAAGTGATTTCACAAACATAGATAGAGTAACGAGCTGTTGTGTTCCATAACTAACAGTCTCTATTTCCCGTAACTCCTCCTCAACCGTTGCCTCTACCAGAAGAGGTTCACTTTTCTCTTCAGATAAAACAGTCTCTTGGGGTATCTCAGTAGCAACAATTTCTGTATCCAACTCTTGAGCTAGGGAATTTTCTACTTTGTGCTCCTCAACAATAACTATTTCTTCTTGTTTTTCGTACTCTTCCTGGCGCCTTTTTCGCAAAATAGCCCGCCCCTGGGAAATACGCTTACGGAGATTAGACTCAGAAATATTCAACTCTGTAGCTATTTCCTTATAAGAGTATTGTTTGTCAAAAAGGAGAACAAAAGTTTCTCGTAGTCTCTTTGGCAAATCATCAATAGCCAAGCGACAAAAATCTTCTAGTTCTTCGTAGACAGCAACAAGAAATGGATCTCTTCCTTGAGTGCTCCCATCAGCAAGAGAGATAACCAAGTCTAGAGCCTCAACCTTTTGATTATAGCGATTAGACTCCTTCAGTAGATCCATACAAAGGTTATAGGTTAGTTTCACCAACCAAGCTTTGAAGTTCTGAATTGTTTTGACACACTGTTGTATTTTTTCCCAGGCCTTTAACATGGCCATACTTAGAGCATCCTCAGCATTTGTAGAATTACCTCCCATCCATTTGACACAGCAACGGTAGAGATAGTCTTGATGCTTTTGCCATTCTTGCCAAAATAGCGAATCAATCTTTGTAGTTCCTTTATATCTATCAAACATTTTAAGCTTTTAATACCTATTTAAATCTAAAAACGATAGATAGATGTCCTGATTTTTGTTCTGAAGGTGGACTAGAGAAATTACACTCGTTTACCACTACCTAATTATATACATTTTCAAGGTATAGTGTCTATACTCAGGACTTACGCAAAGAAACTAATTGTAGTGTAAATATCGGATCAGGATTATCAAAAATACACCATATATAGAAGCAATACGTAAGTCCTGATTAAGTGCAAATGTAGTATCAGTACCTCTTAATTAATTTATTAATTTATTAATTTATTAGTATTGTATCAGTAGCAAGACTTGCAAAAAAGCTCGAATCATAAACCCGACATTCCACAGATCTTCATATATCTTTATATATATTTACATTTTCAAAGAGACTTATAGGAAAAATATTCGTTCTAGAACTCAATATCAATAAAGTTTATCAATAACTAATTTTCTCATAAAAAATTAGTTATGGTTCTTTATAATACAGGACTTACGCAGTTTGCCTCCGTAAGTCCTGGGTATATTAAAAGTAATATCTATCAAAAAAAACTAATTATAGTATGGACAATTTCTTGTTGACAGTAGGCTATATATAGGGTACCTGGGTAAGTCCTGTTAATAAAAGATAACAACTATCAGTAAAATACTTGTCTAGGTAAGAATTATTAAGGGCATTGTTATAGAGAGATTCAGGACTTACGCAAAGAAACCCGCTTAAAACAGTAAATCATTGTTTTTAACACATAAATATCTACGAGAAACCGGGTTTCTCAGTTTGCAGCTACCACCACCATTATAATAGGAATTTTCATCTTGTGTAGCACTCCCAGTTAACTCCTACAACTGGTGTATAATTCTATGTGAGTTCGTAAGTCCTCCTGAAAAAAAGCAGATAACTGAAAATGACTATATTTCAAACTGACCCATCTAACTTTCCCCAACTACTGCAAATGGTAAAAGATGGAGATGAACTTAATCTACAACCGGGAGATTATAAAGGACCTTTTACCATGGATAAATCAATTACCATTCGTGGTAGTGGTACCGATACTGTAATTTTTGCTGCAACCGAACCCCCACTAATAATTAGAGTTCCAAAAGTACGACTGGAAAACTTAACAGTAGAGCGAACAGTTGGTGGTGACAATGGGGAAGTTGCTATATTTGCTGAAACTAATACTAACCCCATCTTGAGTCAGGTAAAATTAAATGGTATCGCAGAAAATGTAGAGTGGTCAGGAGCCAGTTGGGATATTCCCACAATTCTCGAGTTTGGGGAAGTAGAAATAAATCGCATGGTGGAACGTGAGTGTGAGTTACAACTGGGTATGGTTTGTCAAGTTTTGTGCGATCTTAATTGGTTGCAGGTGCGCTCCAGTTATCTCTCACCGGGGCGACAAAATTTACAAATCATCCTAAATACTACCAATATTCCTACTGGTACAAATTTATCTGGTTTAATTTTTCTGTCGGCAGCAGATGGCAGACGAGAGTTAGAAGTTACTGCCAAAATTATTTCCCCACTTCCGGTAACTCCAGTCTTAGCAGCTTCCACAAAAGTTTTGCCTGCTCAAGTTTTGAATTCTCAAGATTGGGGTTATCGGTTTTCTGGTAATGCAGCGGATAAATTTGTTCGCGCTCAGTTAGGTGAGGTAGCTCTGAAGAAATATCCAGAATTTCCCCAACGTCGAGCCAAAGCAGAAGCATTGATGTCTGAAATATTGGATGAAGATTCTCATCTATATTATGTTCGCCGTCAAGCACCGGGAAGAGAAGAAGGGGAGGAAATTTGGGAACTGACTATGGCGACTGACAGGGAGGAGCAAGAGTGGGAGAAAACTTTAAAACTTCGGGGAGCAGTAAATGTTGATGAAGACAGAGTTTTAAAATTATTATCGGTGCAGTTAATTTCTCAAAAAGCCGAAAAAGATGAATTTAGTCTAGCTTTGCAAATTCGTTTATTGCCACAACATCAGTACCGACGGGGGATACCCTTGGGAGCAGTGCGCTCTATGAGTAAAATGCCTTTTTTTGGAGACCGTATACCCACAGAGGAGCAACTACCTATTTGGAGGACTTTTGTAGAAATAGAGCAACGTATGGCAGAAAAACGTCAATTTTGCCTACCGTTTATCGGTCACAACTATGGTAGTTCAGGGAGAAAGATTACTTTTGAAATTGATATTTCTTCTGCAACTATTGATGGTACCGCGGAAAGTGCTATAGACGATATTGAGTTACGGCGACGACTTTTTGAGGCGAAGAATCAAGATATTCAGCTTTTTAATACCTCTCCAGCAGGTGGTGATGCTAGAGATGGAGAAAAGTTGGGAGCGATCGCTACCATTGACTGGAAAAAAAGTCAAGTAGGAGTAATGTTAGAGAGTGAAATAGTAGAAATTATTGCTCGTGGAAGTTATAGAATACCATCCACAGGATTTCTATTTTTTGGAGCTTCTGGGGATATGACTCAAGTACAACGCAAACGCAGAGCCTTAGAAGATTTACAAAGTGGTCGTTGTCAGAATCCATATTTGGGGAATTTTTTCTTTGATGCCACCTGTGCGCGAATTCCTAAAAAGGCAGTAAAACTGCAACCCCAGGATTTATTGTTACCGGCTGCAAATGTTAATCAAATTGCTGCGGTGGAAACAGTTTTAGCCACTCCAGATTTAGCTTTAATTCAAGGACCACCTGGAACAGGGAAAACTACTGTTATTGCTGAAATCTGTTATCAAGTCGCTTTGCGTGGGGGACGAACTTTGATTGCATCTCAGGCAAATTTAGCAGTTGATAATGCTTTGAGTAGATTAGTTCATAACCCAGTTATTCGTGCTGTACGCAAGGGGAAAGCAGAGAAAGTGCAGGAAGAAGGGGAGCCATTTTTGGAAGACCGAGTCATTGATACTTGGCTAAAAAATACTGCAAACGACTGTGAAAATGATTTGGATGAGCGACTACAACGGGTAGAAATTTTACGGAATTTATTGATAGAGTCAGAGAGGTTTAATGCTTATGTGGAGTTAGAGGAAGTATGGGTAAGTCAGCAGCAAGAGTTGAGCGATCGCCGAACTATTTTGGAGACAAGTCGGGAAGTCTTAGAAAGTGAAGTTTTGCAATTAGAAACTGACACCAAAGAATTAAATTTTCTGAGATTGGGATTAGATAATTTATTAAATTCTGCACCTAATGTTAATTGGCAAGATGAGGAAATTAAAAATTTATTACCCCGTTTACAACCTTATTCTCAGGAGGAAAAATCAGTCCAAGATTTATTAGATAATGTGCGTTTAACTCGAAATATTGCCAGAGATATTGGTTGGGAAATTCCCACATTAGGAGCTTTTGGTTTAGCAGCTTGGTTCTCAGAAAATTTAGCTGTTTTATTGCCAGAATTTCAGAGAGGGTTAACTATAGCAAAAAAAGCAGCTGTGATCATGTCAGAACTTGCCAATTTACGACAGATATATCAACAGAGTTATAGTCAGTTTGAGAAGCTCAAAAAATATATTATACAACAAGAGATAGTTTCGGAAAATCTCCAAAAAAATAGCCAAGAATTAGAATCCAAAAAAAGTCAAATAGATTTAGTTATTTCAGAAATAGGTGCTTGGAGAAATACTGGTAAAGACCGGATATTTGAGGAATTAAAAAAATGCTGGGAGACTGGTCAATATTTCCAATTAGATTTAATTGGACTACCAGAAAGTTTGATGAAACCTGTTAAGAGCAAAAAATCACAACTTTTTCGAGACTATGCTCAACCTATTCATAGTTTGCCAGATTGGGAAAGATTAGAAAAAGCATTAAATGTAGAATCAAGTTATGGGTTTCAAAATATCCAAGGCAGAGAATATCATTTTGATAAATTCTTGCAAATCAGTCTGAGTCAACCACCAATAGTTTTGTCAAAAAGAGATTATCAAAAGTGGCAAAATTTTGCTATGGAGTTTGAATTTTATTTGCAGCTCAACCAAAGACAACGACAAAATTTAGTCGAAAAAATCCAACAGTTTTTTCATGAAAATCAAAGGGAATATGGTGCGGCATGGGAACCAGATAAGATGTCAAAGACTTTAGAAGAAGTCAGAGATAGAATCTTCAATCAAATTCTCCATTATTCTAGTGAAATCTTACTTCCTATAAAACGAGCAAATCAAAAACAAATCATAAAAAATCAGGAACATTTAGAGGAAATTAGTCAATTACAGAAAGGCTACAGACAAAGACTAGAGATAGTCGAGGAAGAAAAAGCAAAATTACGTCAAAAGCTCGAACAAAAATATCAAGAGTTTATTCAAAAATTAACAGAAATAGATCGTCAATTAGAGGTCAACACAGAAATTCGTAGTTTAGCTAAACAGTATTTTGAATGGAAACCATTTGAAGTATTAGATGATAAATCCAATTTTATAGAAAAAGTCAATTCCTGGGAAAATAACTTCAACCAACTTGAAAAAATAGCCCCTTTACTAGAACCTTTTGCCGTTCTTGCAGATATTAAAAATATTCTCCAAGACAAACTAAATGCTATACAAGAAAAAGCAAATAAATCCCAACAACAACTCCAATCTTGCCAAACAGAAATTCATCAAATTCAAACAGCCTTAGAAAAAGAGCTATCAATAACCCTAATCGAAGAAAGAGACTGGTGGAAATATGCATGGGAAAAAATTCCAAAAAATCTTAGACCTACCGTCCCTGAAACAGAATTATTTGCCACAGAAACTTTGCATAAAATTAAACTTCAACTACAAAACTGGCAACAAGAATTAGACATAGAAGAAACTAAGCTAAACCGCCACCAAAAATTTATCCAAGACTGGATAGAAAAAATAAATAAACCTTCAGAAAAAGATAGTAACGATCTGAGAAAAATTTACCTTGATAATGCCAATGTTATTGGTATTACTTGTGTCCAAGCTGCTAGTCGGAGTTTTGCTGAAGAATTTAATAGTTTTGACGTAGTAATAATTGATGAAGTTAGTAAATGTACTCCCCCAGAAATATTAATTCCGGCATTAAAAGGCAAAAAATTAGTATTAGTAGGAGACCATCGCCAATTACCACCAATGCTCCATGATAATACTATTGAAGAAATTGCTGAAGAGATGAAAAGTACAAAAGAAGAACTAAATTTTTTAGAAGAGTCACTATTTAAAAATCACTTCGAGACAGCAACAAAAAAAATCAAGCAGATGTTAACTATTCAATATAGAATGCACCCGGATATTATGGGGGCAATCAATCAATTTTATCACCATCGTTTACAATGCGGTCTTCTTGAAGTAGACCTACAACGTGCCCATAATTTAGGAGGGAAAATCTTTCAAAAAAATCAACATATTATCTGGGTTAAAATTCCACAAACAGAAAGCTTTGTTGAACAAAAGGAAGGCACATCACCTTTTAATGAAAAAGAAGTTGATGTCATTGAAAAATTATGTGCTGAAATGGAGAAATCCTGGCATGTTAAAATTGCCGATGGGTTACCCAGGAAAGAATTAGGAATTATCACATTTTATAATGCCCAGTTACGACTAATAGACTCAAGAATTAATCCAGAAAAATTCCCATCGCTCCATATTAGAACAGGAACAGTTGACAGATTTCAGGGCATGGAAAGACAAGTGATTATTGTGAGTATGGTAAGAAATAATCAGGAGGGAAAAGTAGGGTTTGCCAAGAAGCCAGAACGGGTAAATGTTGCTTTTTCTCGTGCTCAGGAATTATTAATTATTGTTGGATGTCATGGGTTATTTACTAAACATTATGGAATGGTGGGAAATATGTATTCAGAAGTTTCTGATGTTGTGCGTCATCAAGGAGGGTTAATAGAAGTTTCTGACATTTTGGGTGAATGAAATAATTGAGAGTTTGATAAAAATCCTATTATAATCTGTTTTGCTAACCACCCATAGTATAGTTACAGTCTAATTAAATATTTTGCTTAATTACTAAAAATTATCACATATCTTTTAATATATGGGTAGATAATGGTAGAAAGGTTCCATGGAACGTCCCTAACAGGTTTTGATGCTGACGTGAATTCATGTATCTCAAAATTGCTGTATAATAACAGTTCAATAGTTGTAAGTACTGATATTAAATCCGGTAGTGTCGGCATCAATAAATTATAGAAACCTGGTTTATATAAAATGCCCTACCATACTGACATCTGTCTCGGATAAGCCTGGTTTCTTGTAATACTCGGAAGTAAAGGGAAGGAGGAAAGTTGTTGTCTTATCTGCCATAGAGAAGAATAAATTTTTATCCCTTTCTTACTCTCTTGCAAGGGGAGAGGTTGGGCTTACAAGGGTATGTTTTTTTATTTTTGATGCCAAAGTTTATCAAAAACCTTAAGAATATTAAGACCTTGAGAAATTTTTAAGCTATTTATACAAAAAAAATACTCTTTTAGTCAGATTTTATATATGTAAAAATGATTACTTACCCCAATGGTTAAAAACTTACCCCTGTAAGGAGGGGTTCGGGGAGAGATATCTATCAGAAAACTAAAACAAATGTTTCTACAATCTTCTACTAAATACATCAAGCCAGAGTTAAATGATTTCGCCGATAAAATCGAAAAAGATAGTCCTGGTCTATCAGTTTTTGCTGCCCGTCAATTTTGTTATAAACTATATCAAACACCCATTCAAATTGAGATAACAAAAGAACGAGATTTGAATATTATTGAGGAATTTATTCTCAGGGCTAGTATTGAATTTAATCCTCCACCAACTGAAGTAGAATTAGCACAAATACTAAAGTTAGATCCTATATTTATTCACAGCACTACTAATACTCTTCAATCTCTACAAACTTTAACTATAACACCACCAGATTCTAGAATTAGAATAACTTCTGAAGGAAAAGAATTTTATACAAAAGGTTCCTTGACACAACCGCCAGAAAATAAAATTATTTATGCTATTATTAACCCTCTTTATGGAGAAATTAACTGGCGACTTTCGGGTTTAAATTCTAAATCTCCAGAACTGCCAAATTTAGCAGATTTTATAACCTTTGAAAATACAAATCCTGAAATTGTTAATTTGACTATTGAAGAACTACAAAAGGAAATAAGAGATTCCAATTTAGGTATTTATCAACCAGAATCAGGACAAATAATTAGAGATTTTTTTGTCAATAAAGAGACCCAAAAAATTATCTGGAAAGCTATTTCTATTTGGGTAATATTTGATGTGATTGAAGAAAAATTGGTTTTACAAGCAAGAGAAGGAAATAAAATATTAGAAACCCTATCAAATCAGTTACAAGAAATGATAGAACGGGGAGAAATTTTGCTCAATGAATTATGTGGTTTACCTCCTGAATCTATAGCCTCTCAAACAGAATCAATTTTAGAGTTAAAAAATCAAAAAGTTGAGGAGAGACTCCAAAAAATTCGGCAACAAGGAATTGAAATAATTAAGCAAACTAGAGAGAAGGGAAAGAAAACTTTACCAAAAAATTCTGAGTTTATTTTGTTGCGCGATCGCGAAATTAGACCGGAGTTCTTATCTGCTCTCAAAGCAGCAACTCAACAGGTTTTAATTTACTCGCCTTGGGTAACTGAGGAAGTAGTAGATGAGGAGTTTATACAGCTTTTACAAAAGCTAGCAAATAATGGGGTGTGGATTTTAATGGGATATGGAATTGCGGAAAAACAGGAAGAAGAGACTCAAGCAATATCCTCTAAAGTTGAGGAAAAATTGTTAACAATTAGAACTCCTGAAGATTTACCAGGAGCTCAGATATTTTGGTTAGGAAATTCCCATGCTAAGGAGGTATTAGTAGATAGAAAAGTTCATTTATCTGGCTCTCATAATTGGCTTTCTTATCGGGGAGATAGAGGTTTTCGAGGAGAGACAGCTTATCGAGTTACAAATCCTGATACTGTTGGGTCAGCTTATGAATATTTGCAGGCTAGATTTCAATCTCATGCTGAGAATTTATGGGAGTCGGCAGTATCAAGTAGGGATATTAATTTGGCTGTTCAATCTGTTTGGATTTGGGGTGCTTTAGGTATGGCAGAAATGGCACTCCAAGAATTACAATATTATGATTGGATTGAACTTTTTTCAGTGTGGTTAAAAGTAGTTATTCAGGGGTTGAGATCGAAACAAATTTTACCCAATGAGCTGATTTTTGAACAAGCAATTTCTTGGCTAAATATAGTTGATAAATCAGATAAAAATATAGAAGATTTACGGTCTGGATGGCAAGGAGTTATAGAGGCGATCGCTCGTCAAAATTCCCAAGCAGCTTTAAGTTTATTAAATGAGGTAGCATGGGGAGAATTTATCCGTTTAGAAATTTCTGCAACAGACACCCCAGAAAAATTTATAAAAATGCTGAAAAAATAGTGATACGGATGATCTTATATCATGTCCGGTTGAATACTTACACTTTTAGTAGGATGCTCTGTGGTAAGAGGCAGGAGGATAGAATTGGCAAGTTTTTTGAACTAATATTCTTTTCTGCCTGGCCCCCCTTTCAAAGGGGGGTTGGGGAGATTTCCTCAGCAAAAATGCCTTCGTTCCTCTAGGGAGTTTACTTTTGACTTTTACTTAGGGCTATACTTCCCTATTTCAAGCTAAAAACCCAAACGTTTTTCAATAGCATGTTTAAAATGATCCCTCATTTCTCCCATATCTAAATTAATCAAACACACATCCTTATTAACTAAAATTTGTAAACCACTTTCAGCATTACCCACCAGACCAATTTTCTGCCACAAATCTGCCAAATTTTCCTGCAGATATGACTCCCAAATCATCTGATTTTCTGGCGCTACAGAAACTAAAATTCGGCAACCACCCTCACCAAAGAGAAGCTCATCCCATCGAAAACCCGAAAAATCCGACAATTCCCAAATAATCTCAGCTCCCAACTTCCCACTCAGACAACACTCCGCTAGAGCGATCGCTAAACCACCCTCAGCACTATCATGGGCCGAACCAACCCACCCTAGTCGGATGCCATGACGACAAACTGCCTGTATCCGCCTTTCCAAATTAAAATCTACTTCAGTGGGTTTACCAGCAACCACACCATGAACAGTTGCCAAATATTCAGAAGCAGCTAAAGAGCCACCCACTAAATTCCCTATTAAATAGATCACATCACCTTCAGTTTGCCAACCTTGACCACAAATACGAGTAATATCAGGAACTAACCCCACCATTCCCACCACTGGAGTCGGATAAATTCCCTGGGGATGACCATCAGCATCTAAAGTCTCATTATACAAAGAGACATTCCCGCCAGTAACAGGGGTTCCCAACTCCCGACAACCTTCAGCAATACCACGACAACTCTCTGCTAGTTGCCAATATCCCACAGGTTTTTCTGGACTACCAAAATTAAGATTATCTGTAACTGCCACAGGTTCAGCACCTACACAACTGAGATTTCTTGCTGCTTCTGCAACTACTGCCTTTGCCCCTGTATATGGATCGAGATAAACCAAACGAGAATTACAATCAACTGTTGCAGCAACACCTGAATTTGTTATTTGGTTATTAATATCAGGAATTTGGGGGCGTAACCGAATCACAGCAGCATCACCACCACCAGGTACTATAACAGTATTATTCTGTACTTGATAGTCGTATTGTTGATATACCCAATGTTTAGAAGCAATAGTTGGAGTATCTAATAAAGTCAGTAAAATATCATTCCAAGTTTGAAAATTTCCCGGAATTTCAAGACCATGTTCCGTAGATGCTGGCAGTGATGTTACATTCCACTCCCAAGCTTTTCTGGCATATTCCGGCGGTTGGCTCAATAACTCCCGATGATAAATAGGAGTATTATCTGCCAAAGCTGTAGCAGTTATTTCCGCAGCAACTTTTCCCTCAAATAGAATTCGTACAATAGGTTCTTCAATGACTGTACCTGCTACCACTGCATGAAGTTCCCAACGTTCAAAAATATCAATTAATTCCTGTTCACGACCTTTTTGGGCGACAAATAACATTCGTTCCTGAGATTCTGAGAGCAAATATTCGTATGGAACCATACCAGTTTCTCGGACTGGTACTTTGTCTAGGTCAAATTCAATGCCCACACCTCCGTTTACTGCCATTTCTGAGGTAGAACAGGTGATGCCAGCAGCTCCCATATCTTGGGCTGCAACTACTGCCCCTGTTTTGAATGCTTCTAAACAAGCTTCTACTAGACATTTTTCTAGGAATGGGTCCCCTACTTGTACTGCGGGGCGATCGTCTATTGACTGTTCCCTGAGTTCGGCACTGGCAAAACTTGCTCCACCCATACCATCTCTACCTGTGGTGGAACCCACATATAAGACTGGGTTGCCAATACCGGATGCACCAGATTTAACAATTTCTGGGGTTTCCATTAATCCTAATGCCATCACGTTAACTAGGGGGTTGCCTGTGTAGGCGTGGTCAAAGTAAATTTCTCCACCTACGGTAGGTACTCCGAAACAGTTACCATAATGAGAAATTCCAGAAATTACTCCCCTAAAAATGCGTTTGGTTTTAGCGTCTTCTAGGGAACCGAAACGTAGAGAGTTGAGTACGGCAATGGGTCTAGCACCCATTGTAAAAATGTCTCGGAGGATACCGCCGACTCCAGTGGCAGCACCTTGGAATGGTTCGACGGCGGATGGGTGGTTGTGGGATTCGATTTTGAAAGCGAGTTTGAGTCCGTTGTCTAGGTCTATGACTCCGGCATTTTCTCCTGGTCCAACAAGGATACGTTTACCTGTGGTGGGAAATTGTTTGAGGAGAGGGCGAGAGTTTTTGTAGCAGCAGTGTTCTGACCACATGACTCCGAACATTCCTAGTTCTGCTTTATTGGGGTGGCGACCTAAGCGGTTCAGAATTTCTTGATATTCTTCTGGTTTGATACCTTCGGATGCTATTTCTTCTGGGGAAAAAGGACTTTTTGACATAATTTATAATGGGAAGGTTGATTCACTTTTTTTGGTGGTATTATTATCTCATTAATTATGTAAAACTTCATATCAAAAATAAAATCTGTTTATTGGGGAATAAGGAGTTTTTGATATAATTTGTAATGGGAAAGTTGATTAACTTTTTTTGGTAGTCTTCTCTTCTAATAGCACTCTCAGGAGGGAATACCCTCAATATCGAACAAGTCTTTCAATTCTTGATGATGATATTTTAGCCAATCTCCTATGGCCAAAAATCCCTGATTTTCCCTAGCTACTGGGAGAGTAAACAAAGCTAAACATAATTTTAGTGAGTGTCCAGTTCCTTAGACTGATAATTCAGTAGGTGCCGTTATTAAAATAACAGTCTCCCCCTTTAGTGACTCTCCAAATTCAGAATTACCCATCTATATATGATGTGTGAAGGTTCTGGAGGGTAGCGATACAGAGTAACGCAACCCTCCGCGATCGCTTCAGAACTCAATGTTATCTCTATATTCATTCATCATCACTCATCAGGCTCAAAAGTTTCACTTGTGAGGGTTGAAATTACTCACCATAAATATTCAACAATTTACCAGTTTCTTCTCTCAACTCTTTCAGATAATTTTGTAAGGCATATTTACTATTTTCTTTGGTTACTAATTTATGAGAAAATGCTACTTTTAAAGCCTGGTCACAATTATTAAATGGAACAATCTTATTTTTCACATTTTCAAAACCAATTTCTTCTATATTTTTTAAGATTAACTGCTCCAAACACCAAACTTTCCCTTCTAGAGATTCTATTATATTAGTAAGTCCTGAATTATTTAAAGCTCTTAAGCAACGTTTATCACCTGTTAATAAGTAATGACTGCCTCCCTGCTGATTGAGATAGCTAACATAACTAATTAAAGTTGCTTCTCCTTGGTCAATTGTATCATTTTGACCATCATGGTCTGGATTATAATTCAGTAGTTGATTGTATATATCTTTTATCCTGTTATTAAAAGTTTCCAGATAAAGTTGACCTAAATTTCCAGTAAGTTTTAATGCTTTTTCTATATTATATTTTTCAACTTGGCCGCGACTTTTATTGCTTTTTTTTTCGTTTGATTTGCTTACTGAATTTATATTTAAAACTGTCAAGTATTTTGATGTGTTTTTGCTCTATTTCAAGAGTGTTGAGGGTGTATTCAAATAAATCAAAAGTAGCTAGTTTGAGAATTATATCGTTGTCTAAACAGTAAAATGAACCAGGCAACATTTAAACTCCTAACACCCTTTCTAAATACTCATACTTTTCATCATTAAGTTTATCCCAATCTATTCTATCAGCTAAATATTCATTAATAATTTGTTGCCCTTTCCGCTCAGGGTCTAATTTATCTAAAGCTTTATTAGCAAATCCCCAATTATTGGGGTTATGCCAAGGGTGATTTAGGACTATAAATTCTGGTTTAACAGTAGGATTTTCTTTTGCTTTTTCTTTAGCCTGTTTGATTAACTGTTCGTGACAATAAATTTTTTTGTTCAATAAAGAATTATCACAATTATCTAATAATAACTCAGTGGCAAATTTATTAGCTTGATTTTCTTCATCATCATCACGATTAGAGTTAATTTCTTCATCTATTAATAGACCATCTTGTAAATGTCCTAATGCTAAATGTCCTAGTTCATGGGCTAAATCGAAAGCTAATCTAGAAGACTGTGTATATGTTGAACTTAATATAATTACCGGACTATTTGATTGCCATTGAATTAATCCGGCTATTTTTTTGATTGTTTTAGACTCAGGAAAGTTATTAAAATAAGCAATAATAATTCCTTGACTCCAACAATACTTCAGTAAAGAAGTTAAATTAATAGTGGGAGCTAATTTTAATATGTCAGCTCTAATTTCTTTAACATTTGTAGGTAAAGGAGTAAAATTAATTTCTGTAGCAAATGCAATTAATTCAGCTACTCGACTGGCTAAAGCTTGAGCAACATCAGGGTATTGATTATTGTTACTGCTACGTTGTTTAAATTTAGTATCGGGTGGATGATTAAATTTAACTGTTCCTGTTTCATCTAACAAAGATTTTAAGTCAAGGTTGAGGCGATCGGCGATGTAGCCTGCACCTTCTAAAACAGCAAAGGGTTTATTATTGAGTTCGTCATCCCACCAACTGGGTAAACCATTTGTTTTGATGTAGTTATCGTTAAAACCGAGTTTTGAAAGTTTAGCAATTAGGCTAGACATTGTTAGTGTGTTTGTCATGTTAATTCCTCCTTTGCCTTCTAAAAGGTCAAAATCTTATCCTTATTTTTATCATTATTTAGAGATACTTTTTATATGATCAGGACTTATGCAGTACCGCTATATATAGTGTATTTTTGGTAATTATCTCGGATATTGAAACTACCATTAGTGCCTTTTCGTAAGTCCTCAACTATTCAAACAATATTCAATCCGAACTACTTTAATCTTCTCTTCACCCGCTTCAGATAAGAATAAATCCCGCTGAACTTCTTGTAACCCTAACCTAATAAATTCAGCAAGTTCTTTCTCTGATAAACCCCAAGGAGGACCATCAGGCACAGAATCATTGTCCCGTATGCGAGTAATCACCAAAAGTTTACCCCCACTTGCCACTAAAGGAGGAATACACTTAACAACTTGTGCTCGCATTTCTACTGGCAAAGCTTGAATATTCCGCGACTCCAATACTAAATCAAATTTATGATGCCATTCAGAATCTAAGGCCAACAGATCCGCAACTAAATACTTGACTGAAGAATTAGGAAATCTTTCCTGGCACCAGGCGATCGCCTTAGCAGAAATATCAAAAGCTGTCACCTGAAAGCCCAACTTTGCCAAAGCTTCTGCATCATCCCCCAAACCACATCCAATAACTAAAGCAGTGTGTCCTGCTCCTTGTGGTTGAGAAATATCTAACCACTCTTGTAGATATGGATGTGTGGTTAAACGCGCCCAAGGTATTTGTCCAGCATCACCTTGAGCTTCAGAATATAAAACATCAAACCATGCAGTGGGATTTGCTTTTCGTGATTCAGTTGCCAACTTCTTTACTTTTTGTTGAATAGCTTCTGGTAGTTTTTCAAACATTATATTTTATCTCTTATAGGAACCCCCGTGGCTTTAGGCCGGGGGGAATGTTAATAATCTTTAATATTAACACGACTTAGGCAAAGGCATCAGCCGTAGTCTAAAAATCTGAAATAATTACCAAAAAGACACTATATAGTTATTTCAAATTATATTGGAAAACTTTTTATGCACCAAACGCGAGTTATAGCAATAAATACTCATCTCAATCCAAATTAAAATGACTATATATAGTATAAAGTGTAGTACAAAAATTTGTCATTTTTCCGGTAACCCCACTATAATTATTGTCGTGACCTAAGTCCTGACTTAACTTTGTAATATAGAAATAAAAGGAGTAATGAATTCAGAAGAACAGGACTTATGCAAAGAAACCCGGTTTATACAGTAAATCATTGTTTTTAACACATAAATATCTACGAGAAACCGGGTTTCTCAGTTTGCCTGGGTAAGTCCTGAAGAAATTAAACCGTACCACCACCCCATCTGAAACTTTACACCTTCCACCTACTGGGTTTTTGGCCGTATCGTCACCCCTTCAGTCAATAGCCTCACCTTTTAAGGACACGAAAAGAATATTCGATTCAGTATTTACAGCAGTTTTCATGTCGGTAGACTACAGTAGGGACGCCCTTATGCAATATCCCTACAAGGTTGTGGTTATGGCGATGTAGTTCATCAATTTGAAAAGCGCTGTAAAGTCTTTGACTAAAGCCCGAAGTACTGATAAATAATATGATCGATATCACAAGAGTTTACCTATTCGTTTCACTCGATCTTAGTTATTATTATCACACCACTGATACCCTATGAATCACTGTTACTAGTTTAAATTTAGGAGAATATAGAAATATTGAGTTCGAGGTTTGTCCTATGTTTCAAGTTAACTTACTACCAGGCGCAATCAACGAAATTATGGCTTCTGTAGCTGAAAACTATTATCTAACTCAATTAGATTGTTATGGCCTCATGGCCGCTATCTTAGATGAATCAATCACAGAAGAAGAACGTCGTTGTGTGGACAGGTTGTTACGTTTTGTAATTCGAGGGAAGGTAACTGTACAAATGGAATCTCAAAAGCAAAAATATTAAGCTCATGTTAGATAACATTTTAAGTAAGACAGGACTTACGCAGTACCGCTATATATGCTGCAAAAATTATCATTTTCAAGATATTGCCACTATACATAGTGCCGTTGCGTAAGTCCTATAAGAATTCAGGTATAAGATTTGGGAATAAGAGAAAAACTTGATGAGGGATCATTACAGGGGATAAATGGCCATTTGCTGCGCAACATATTTATCACGCTTCTACAACATTAAATTACACCAATGCTACCGGACTTAATATTATATAAATCCGGTTGACAATGGAGGTTTCTTAAAAGGGTAAGGCAGGAGGAAGCAAGGGAGTTATGCTCAAGAGTTAGATTGGACAAACTAGCTTTTTATAACCAGATTTGGTATTACACCATCAAACATCAACTCACGTTTGCCACCCTACCAAACTAAATATCCAAATCAGTAATCTTTAATTTCGGTCCGTAAGTCTCAATAAACTCGCGCCTCGGCGCTACCCGGTCACCCATCAACACCGTAAATATCCGATCGGCTTCCGCAGCATCTTCAATTTCTACCCGCTTCAAAGTCCGAGTTTCAGGGTTCATGGTTGTATCCCACAACTGAACTGGCATCATTTCACCCAAACCCTTAAACCGTTGGATAGTATAATTGGCATTATCAGGAAACTCATTTTCAATTAGTTGACTAAGTTCGTTATCGCTATAACAATAATAATGATTCCGACCCCGTTCGACCTTATACAATGGAGGGCAAGCAATATAGATATAACCCTGGTCTACTAAAGCCCGTTGGTATCGATAGAAAAACGTTAACAACAAGGTGCGGATGTGGGAACCATCAACATCAGCGTCAGTCATAATAATCACCTTATGATACCGCAGTTGAGAAGCGTCAAATTCATCCCCTTTGATACCCAAACCTAAAGCTGTAATCATTGATTGAATTTCATTATTTTTGTAGATTTTGGCATCATCTGTTTTCTCAATGTTGATGATTTTACCCCGTAACGGCAATATAGCTTGGAAACGGCGATCGCGACCTTGTTTAGCACTATTATGAACAAAAACCCCACTAGCTAAGGCAAAATTATGAGTATTGGGAACTTCAATATCATAAACATCTAACTGCTCTTCCAGGGGTTCAATAGAAACAACCCGATGATTATAGTTACGAATGGCATCCCGCCCTAAAAATTCATTTCCTTCAGAGCAGCCATATATAAACTCAAGATTTGTCCTTTGGAATTCCAAGTCTTTCTCACTCAGCAGTCCCTGAGTATTGGTAGGATTATTGAATTTATTAAAATCAACATGGTGAGGATAGTCCCCATCTCCTGACTCATATACCCCGGCTTTCAAGTTATAAAAATCTGCCAATAAATCGGTATAAATCCAACTTTCTTTTTGAGGGTCCCAAACCATTTTATAACTATCTAATCCCTGACCAATTTTTGGCTTTTGAGATAACTTTTGATACAGAGGCATTAAAGAATCATTTTTTGTTAACAAAGCTGCTGGTTTATAACTACCATTCCTGAGCATAAAAAGATGGTCTGGAGTACAAATTATCGTTTCATTATTATCCAAATTTATCTTGATAACTGTGGCATTTTTTTTAGTTATTCTAGCATTAACTATCTTTTCAATTGCGACATTTCCACTCTGATTAATTGTGTAACAAAAATGTTCTTTACCCTCGCCTTGTTCGGCTACTATTTCTGCAAAACTTAGCCTACGTCCATCAGCTAAAATAACTCGTTGAGACCCAGCAAAACATCCAGAAGCACTGTCCCCTTCCACTAGATATATCTCAGATTCTTCAGGGTTTTTCGTACTGCAATCTGCTAGTTTTCCTGGTAATGGAGAAGATTCTAAAACAGATTTTCTCCTCACTAAATCCCTGGCTCGACGAGCTGCTTCTGCTGCTTTAAAAGCTTGAATGGCCTTCTCCAAAACTGCATCAGCAACTTGAGGATTAAAATCTAAATATTCAGTTAAAACCTCTCCCACTAAAGAATCAACAATACCCCTGACTTCAGTATTGCCTAACTTAGTCTTAGTTTGACCTTCAAATTCTGGTTCTGGAACCTTTACAGAAATAACTGCCGTCAGCCCTTCCCGAACATTTTCACCACCCAAATTTGCATCACTATCTTTGAGTTTATTGCGCTTGCGAGCAATACCATTCATTGTTCTAGTTAAAACTGTCTTCAACCCTTCCAAATGAGTACCACCATCAACAGTCCGAATATTATTGGCAAAACCGAGAACATTATCACTAAAAGCATCCACACACCATTGCAAAGCTACTTCCACTTGCACATCATTCTTTTCCCCCCGCACAAAGATCACCTCTTCATGCAAAGACTGTTTTTCCCGGTTCATGTAAGTGACATATTCCTTAATACCACCCTCATAACAATAAGATTCTATTCTCGGTTCATCACTTTTGAGTAACTCCAACCGGTGATCTGTGATTGTAATCTTGACACCTGCATTCAAATATGCTAGTTCTCGCAGACGACCGATTATGGTATTATAGTCAAATTCAATACCTGTACTAAAAATTTCCTGATCTGGGAGAAACTGCACTGATGTGCCTGTACGCTTTTCTTTATTCTGTTTAGTTTCCAAGTCCCCAGTAGGTTTGCCCCGCTCATAGCCTTGGATATGTGCCTTTTTATCACGCCAGACTGTTACCTCTACCCACTCTGATAAGGCATTGACTACAGAAACCCCCACACCGTGTAATCCCCCAGAAACTTTATACCCACCTCCACCAAATTTACCTCCTGCGTGGAGAACAGTCATTACTGTTTCCAAAGCAGACTTACCTGTTTTAGAGTGGGTATCTACCGGAATACCTCGGCCATCATCCGTAACTTTGACAGAACCATCTTTGTTCAGGTCAACTTCTATGTGGGTGCAATAACCAGCTAAGGCCTCATCGATGGAGTTATCAACAACTTCGTAGATTAGATGATGGAGTCCACGAGGCCCCGTGGTCCCAATGTACATTCCTGGTCGCTTCCGTACTGCTTCGAGGCCTTCTAGAACTTGTATTTGTTCAGCACCGTAATTGTTGCTGGCCATAAAAATATATCTCCCAATAATGGCTTTTATACTAACTTTCATTAATAAATGAAATTTTTCTCCTAAATTATAGCATAACAGCCTTAAAAGCTACTCTAGGCTATTTTGAGGATAAATTTATTTAGGGTATGCAGATGCTATAGATAGATAGGAGTAAATTGTTTAATTTATCAGTTTTTAATTTTTAGTTTTTATTTTCTAATTTACTAAATTGTGTTTTGAAATACGGAATGTAGGTTTTAAAGGTATTTTCAGCAATTATGATGTTTGGCAAAACTCAAACTCGAATAGAATGATATAGATAAACTAATAATTTCTCTGAATTTTGGCTTTTGACTTTTGTCTAATTACTATTTGCGGGCCAACTGCTACGGGTAAGTCTGGATTAGCTTTAGATTTGGCTGAGAGGTTAGGCTCAGTAATTTTTAGTGCAGATTCTCGTCAAGTTTATAAGCATTTTAACATTGGAACTGCAAAACCGACCATAACAGAACAGGAATTAGTATCTCATTATTTAATAGATATTTGTGAACCTACGGAGACTCTTACTTTAGCAGAATATCAGGAAAAGGCGCAAAGGTTAATTGTTCATCCTCCCACTGCTCAAACTGATGTGGTATTGCCGAGATTATTAGTGGGTGGTACGGGTTTATACATTAAAGCAATAGTTAAGGGTTTGAAAATTCCTAGGGTTGGGCCTAATGACAAATTGCGATCGCAACTATCACATTTAGGTCAAAAACAATGTTACGAAATGTTGCAACAGGTTGATCAGGTAGCTGTTGAGAAAATTCACCCTAATGATGTGGTGCGAACTTTACGAGCATTGGAGGTCTTTTATGTGAGTGGGAAACCAATTTCTCAACAGCAGGGAGAAGACCCTCCAAATTATCCAATTTTGCAAATAGGGTTAGATTGTGATGTAGAAGTTTTGGGGGAACGTATTCGTCATCGGACTGAGAAAATGGTGGAAGTTGGGTTAGTGGAGGAAGTTAAATTTTTGTGTGAAAAATATGGCGAGGATTTGCCTTTATTAGATACTTTAGGTTATAGGGAAATAAAACAATATTTGGTAGGAGATATTTCTTTGGCTGAAGCGATCGAGGCAACAGTTTTACATACTCGTCAGTTTGCCAAGCGACAACGCACTTGGTTTCGAGGGTATCCAGAAATTGAATGGTTTGATGGGGATGCCTCGAATTTATTGGACAAGGTTTGGGAGCGGGTGAGGGAGTTTACTAGAGTACTTGCAGAAAATATACAGGACTGAGGCACCTGAGTGCAGAAACTCGGTTTTTAGACTTACGCAAAATATGAAAATATACACCATCTGTAGGGGTTAATGGCCGTTAACCCCTACTAGATATATTGGTTCTGCGTAAGTCTTGTAAATATCAACTATCAAACTTTTCCAGTGCAGGCAGGATGACTGTTAGCACCTGACACAGATGAATTCTCTATACAGCGCTTTTCAAATTGATGAACTACATCGCCATAATCAAAACCTTGTAGGGACGTTCCATGGAACGTCCCTACTGTGGTCTACCGACATGAAAACTGCTGTAACGAAGTATGCCCATGCAAAATGGCCGTTCGCCCATACCATATATGGTGTTTCTGGGTAAGTCCTGAACAACCTGAAAAGCCCTGTAAGCTAAATTTATTCCAAATTGAACAGTTTTTCCGAAAATTCTGTGAGACATTAATAGCAGTTGTTTTAGGTAATTTTTTTATGGTTACTAACGTTGGACAAAATCAACCCTACATTCTTTCTGATGAACCCACTCAGTCTCTAGTTGTTGTTGTTCCTGGAAGAGGTGGCATTGTCACTGACTGGCGCACTCAAGACCAAAAAATATTTTACATGGATAAGGAGCGTCTTGCTGACCCCAATCTTTCGGTGCGCGGTGGTATTCCTCTATTATTCCCTATTTGTGGCAACTTACCTGAGGATACCTACACCTCGAATGGAGAAACTTACAAACTTAAACAACATGGTTTTGCTCGTAGCCTGCCTTGGGAAGTTACACGACAGTCTGGGGAGGATGGGGCCAGTATTACTGTGACTCTCTGCAGTAATGATCAAACTTGGGCAGTATATCCATTTAATTTTGAATTGAATTATACCTATATATTGCGGGGTAATACTCTGGAAATACGATCTTCTCACACAAATTTATCTCAAAAACCTATGCCATTTTCTACAGGTATTCACCCTTATTTTGCTGTGAATGATAAGAGTAAATTAGAGTTTGATTTACCTTCCAATGAGTATAAGGTCAAAGGGGAGCAAACCATTAATACTTTTTCTGGAGCATTTGATTTTAACTCTGAAGAAATTGATTGGGCGTTTATTAATTTGGCAAAACAATCAGCTGTAGTAACTGATAAAAGTCGCAATTTAAAGTTAACTATTAATTATGATAGTAATTACTCGACTTTAGTTTTTTGGACTCTAAAAGGTCAGAATTTTTATTGTTTAGAACCTTGGACTGGTCCTCGCAATGCCATGAATACTGGTGAACATTTATTAGTTGCTGAACCTGGTAAAACTGTGGAAACAGTAATTAGTATGACAGCAGAATTAGGTTAGTTTAAAATTTAACTTTTTTAGGGGTAATTCATAAATTGCCTCTACTTACCAACGCGAAATATCACCGTAAAAGTATTATCATTTAGGATGATTTGATTTCCAAAAGGGTCATCAGCATAATTATGTTTCTGATTCTGCCAATTCAAAGATAGGGTCGGACTATTATATTTATTTTTCAGTTTCCAAGTTACACTGGCACCATAGGGAGAGGGACTAGAAGTTTGATCAATGGGTGCAACATAGCTAGAGAAAGCAAAATTCGGGAGCGGACGAATAATGAACTCTAGCAATAAGCGGTCTTCAAAAGAATTGGGTAGAATATCACCAAAATAGTAGGTGACACCAACAGAAGCTATTCTCCAATTCAAACGAGCTCTGGCCGCGAGTGCGCTAGCAGGTGAGTTGCTGACAACACTACCAATTTTAGTATCTCGATCAATAGCATAATTAAAGAATGTTGACAAGGTAAAATTAGCATTTTTACTAATCCGAAATGTTTTGGTAGCATTGCCAAAAATTTGGCTGTAATAATCCCGATCTGGATTGATATAACCGATGCCACCAGTGCGAAACTTCCAACCATTTACTGTACTAATAGTGTAGTCAAAACCTAGGTAAAATTTGATTTTTTCAGAGGCAATGGCACCAGTATAATAACGGAAAAGATCTTGAGAACCCGTCCAGTTTCCGGCTAAGCTCAGATGAGGATAGTAATTTGTTTTCTCCTGATAAATACTTTCCTGAACAAGGTTAGCATCTTGTTCTAAAAATTGGAGATAAACTTGAACATAGAAATTCTGAAGGCTGGCAGTGGAAAACGTATCTTGATTTATTGCAGAGGTGAACTCTACATTACTATTTTCCCCACCTTCACCGCCAGAATTGGTGGTCGCTACTTGTGGACTTGTGGGGTCGTAGAATGTGCGGCCTTGGTTAATACTACGGTCAATAATGGGGGAAAGACCTAACCAAATACTATGATAACTTCCTTTGGGAACTTGACTTAAGCTGGTGATATCAGGTGTTAAACTTTTGGCTCTACCTACTCCAGCGGAATAGATGGTCAAACTGTTCCCGGGTAAACGAGTATTGTTAGGGGCTAAAAATAAATAGCGGTTGATCTTGGAGTTGACAGGATTTTCACTGCCTTTTAAGTCGGGAATGATATCGGGTAAAATTTGCCCTACCCCTTGAATGGCTGTATTTAAACCCCGGTTTTTATCGTCAAAAAAGGTGGTAAAACCGTGAATTGTTCGCCCGATAACTGCTTCTGTATCGTTAGCTTTGACAACTTGACGAATTCGTGACATTGTGGTACTTACTGTGTAGTGGTTTTCTTCCTCTCGCTCAATTTGAGTTTTTTGAGATTGGGTATTTCCAGGAAAAGCACCTGCATTGGGAAAATACAACTCTAGTCCTATAGGTTGAGTGTTTGTTCCTCCTTGAAAACCGGGGCGCTCCATGAAGGCTAAGGTTTCTGGTTGCACAATTTTCCCTGGTTGAGCAGTTTGTGAGATGCGGGTGGGTACTAAAAAATTTGGATCTATGCTGTTGCGCTCTGTAAGTAGACCAGGGGTATAGCTACATTTTTGGTCGTTGGGAGTATCTGGAAAAATACAATTTGCTGTTAAACTCATTGAAATTTCTAACCCGGTCAGAGTTTTGGGTTCAACTGTTCTGGTAGTAACTTTTCTGTCTAGGGGAACACTTTGTAGTTGGAAATAAGTGGCTTTTTGATCTACGGTATAAATATTATTGCGGGTTAAGCTTTCGATAACTTTACCGTTAAGTTTAAATATACCATTTAAGACAATGTCGTTGTTGGGAGTATTGACAAAAGTTTGGGAACTACTAAACTGCCATTTTGTGAGGTGACTGATGGGGATGTCGTTGAGGGGTAAACTTGTAGTGAGAGGGCTGATTTTTTCATCGGCAGCGATATTTGGCGGAATAATATAATCTGGGTCTGAGGGTGTGGTTGAATTTTTCGGTTTTTTTTAATGAAGGTGCTGTGGGGTTGGGTTTGGATGCTAATTTTTTTGATGGGGGTTTGAGGTCTGTTGCTGAGGTAGACCATTTGGGAATTTCTGCTAATACTGGAGTTAAATATGCTGTAGTCAGAATAGTGGAAATGATAGCATAGTTAAGTGCTAGGGTAGGGGTGAATTGGGAAAAGTTGCTCATTATCCTAGATGTCGCTTTGGTAGCATTGGTATAATTAGATAGTTAATTAGGGCTGGCTGATTAAATCAGGACTTACGCACGGGCACTACATCCAGTGAGAGCAAATGCCATTTGCCACTACATATAGCGTTTTCAAGGTAGATTTGCGTCAGTCCTGTAAATATAAAGGCATTGACACATAACAGTAAGGACCTTCCTAAGAAGGTCACTACTGTGGTCTACTAAAATGAAAACCGCTGTAACAGCTATACCGTTATTTTTTTCTTTTCAAAAGACCAAAGCTACCTATACTAATGATTAAGCCAAAGATAGTAGATGGTTCAGGAACTGTTTTAACTTGAAGATTATCAACAACTAAAGCAGATGAATTAGACGTATCAATAACATCAACAATA